>CAIVHJ010000070.1 GCA_903905665.1 uncultured Phycisphaerales bacterium | reverse complement strand
TCAGCCATGGATAGTTATGCATCACCCTCACCTCCTTGACGAGAAATCTTGTTAGGGAGGGGTTGGGGGAGGGTCAATATCCCCTGTTTTCCCTTCACCCCACCCTCTCCCCTGGAGGGGAGAGGGGTAATGGAATAGGCTTTTAGCCGCAGTTTCGGGGTATCATCAAACCATCAAAGGAACGCAAGGTCTCGGCGGATGAACTATCTCTCACATTTTTATTTCAACCATCATGTCGCAGAACTTCCAGCGGACCCATACTTTGTGATGGGAGTTGCCCTGCCCGATTTGTGGAAACGTTACACACGCGACCGCCGCATCCGATGGCATCATGTGCGATCCTTCCGGGCCTTGGACCATAGGGATCAATCCTTGCAACAGGGGCTGCTGAATCATGTGGCGGCGGATCGATGGTTTCACGCCCTGCCGGTCTTTGCCGAATGGCAACGGCGCCTGTCGTCGTCGATGAATCATTCGGATACCGATTCTGTCCCGGCGGAGTTTCTGGTTCATTTGATCGTTGAACTCGTGATGGATCATTTGCTCGTCAAGGGTGATCCCGACTTGCCGCGTCAATTTTACGAGATTTTGGGCTTGTGCGATCCGGCGGACATGGAGCAACGAATGTCGAAAATCGCCGCCGTACCCACCGACGGACTCGCTACGGAAATTCGTGGTTTTATCGAACGCCGGTACCTTGAGCGATTCGGTTGTCTTGCGGAACTTGTTCCGGTGGTGCATTTTGTTCTGAAACTGGCGGGTGTCTCAGACGCCCCAACCGAAGACGGAGTTTTCGTTTTGCTGAATCGAGCGGTTGAAATCGTCAGGCCCGATGCCCTTTGGGACTTTCATCCCCCGTCGGATTTCTCGCGCCCTGTTCCTGTCGACTCAATTTCGGGATAATCCTTGCTTATGGAATTTCATTGGTCGGGTGAATTTTGTGCGCTGCTGACCGCGCTGATCTGGGCGTTCGCGCTGATCTTGTTTCGCCAAAGCGGTGAAACGATTTCACCGCTCGCGCTGAATTTGTTTAAAAACACCGTCGGCATCACATGCCTGACTATTACCAGTTTGGTCTTGTGGTGCTTTGGAATATATCCGGCTGCCGATTGGCACGCTTCGATGTGGGACGTGATTTCTCTCGTGGTCAGCGGCGTCATCGGCATCGCGATTGCCGACACGCTGTTCTTGCGAGCATTATATCTATGCGGCGTCAGTCTGATCTCCATCGTCGATTGCTCCTATGCCCCATTTGTGTTGTTGTTTGCATGCCTGCAGTTGGGCGAAATTCCCTCTGTGGCGCAATGGATCGGCACCGCGATGGTGTTGGGGGGTGTGCTGATTTCCTCCCGCCACGCTCCGCCGCGCGATCGGACCCGCCGACAGATCGCAACAGGGGCTGCACTGGGCACAATCGCCATGGCGTTCATGGTTGTTAGCATCGTCGCCATCAAGCCGATCCTTTCCCACACATCGTTGATCGGTGTGGCGCTGGTGCGGTTGTTGGCCGGCACCGTCCCCTTGGCGGTCGTGGGAAGCCTGACGGCGAGTCGGAAAAACTTCTGGGGTGTGTTTCGTCCTTCAACCGCGTGGAAGACCGCCCTGCCGGCCTCGTTTCTGGGAACGTACGTCTCGGTGATTTTGTGGATCGCGGGATTCAAATATACCCAGCAAGCGGGCGTCGCCGGAATCCTTAATCAAACCTCCGTGATTTTCGCTACAATTCTCGCAGTGGTCTTCCTGAAAGAATCAATGACGCTTCGTAAGGGAGTGGCGAT
Organism: uncultured Phycisphaerales bacterium; assembly: GCA_903905665.1. Lineage (GTDB taxonomy): Bacteria > Planctomycetota > Phycisphaerae > UBA1845 > CAIVHJ01 > CAIVHJ01. Next base: position 1,330 of record CAIVHJ010000070.1, on the reverse strand, counting down.
CGCGCTGGCATTTGGGGGAGTGCTTATCGTGATGATGAACATTCCGGTTCCGATGGTCGTCGAATAACGTGGGTGGAGGTTTCACCATGAACAAACCGCAGCGAATTTTCATCACGGGCGCCAGTGACGGAATTGGTGCGGGACTGGCCCGTTACTATGCCGGTGCAGGTTCGACACTGGGTCTGGTGGCGCGACGCAGCGAGTTGTTGCACACTTTGGCGGACGAATTGCATTGCAGCGGGACGGTCGTCCATGTGTATGTTCAGGACGTAGCCGACACCGACGGAATGGCAATGATAATAAAAGATTATCTGGATCGCACCGGCGGGATCGATCTGGTTTTTGCCAATGCGGGTGTGGCGCTGCCGGGGAATATTCTGGCTGGCGATGCTCGTCCTGCCGCACGGGTGTTTCAGACCAACGTCACCGGGCTGGTCAACACGCTCATTCCTTTCGTACCGATCATGGTGCAGCAACGATACGGAGTATTGGTCGGTGTGGCATCTGTGGCGGGGTTTCGCGCCTATCCTCGGCGCGAGGCTTACTGTGCATCCAAAGCCGCCGTCCGGACCTTTGTGGAGGGCTTGCGGATGGATCTGCATGGGACGGGCGTGCGTGCCATAACGGTCAATCCCGGTTTCGTCGATACCGAAATGACTCGCGATGCCCGGCAAAGGCCGCTTCTTCTTTCGGTCGATCAGGCGGTGCGAATCATCGCGTCCGGCGTGGCGCATGGGCGAGACATTGTGACGTTTCCGTGGCCTCTTCGGCTGGCCGGCCCACTGTGGCGCTTATTGCCGGAAGGTATCGTTCGGGTTCTCGTCAATCGTTTTCCGTTGTGGTAATAAAATTTTCGGAAATGCAGCAATACCGACATGCACGATCGAAGGGGAAACGTGCGAAAGTGGATCGCATCAAAGGGATGTCGTATCGGCTCCCTAGGCCAACACGTCAAGATGTTCTTTCTTCGACTGAACGAAGACCTCAGCCGAATCCTTTGCGCTGGGTTTTTCGGCGGATTTCATTTCGGGCGCCTTCGATGCTGCAACCTTGGCGTCGCTCGGCGCTGCTTCATGTGCTTTGGTTTCCGAAGTCGTCGCGTCTTTCTCTGAAACCGGTTTGTTCTTTTGGGTGTCCTTCAGATCGCGGCGGGAGATTTCGTCCCTGGCTTCCCTGGTCGCCGCCCGTTGGGCTTGTTCCGCCAACTCCTCACGCCGCGCATTCTGATATTCCGCGAACCGTTTGGTGTCTTCAATGATGCGGTTTGATTCTTTGCTGACCACTGTAGCAAAGGCGTATGTGTCAGCCTTGAGCGAGGGCCGCGAATTGT
>CAIVHJ010000069.1 GCA_903905665.1 uncultured Phycisphaerales bacterium | reverse complement strand
TCTCGGCTGGCCCATGCTGCTCGCCATGAAACTGCGTGCTGCATCCGTCGGCGGTACGCAACCCACATGATCCATCAGACCGGCGGCGCTTCGCTTCCTATTCCTCTCATTCCTCGCTTTTGAGTTGTTCGAGCAGTTTTCGCAGGAACCCGTGATAGATGCCGTCGGGTAGATCGCGGAGTTCGTCGGGTTTCATGGCATCGACCAGCAGTTGCTGGATTCGATTGGAAGCCTGTTCCCGAACGGCGTGAAGCTGGTGCGCGATCTGATCGGCTTTTTGAAGTTGCGACGATTTCATCGCCGTCAGATAGGCCATGATGGCCTGATTGATGTTGACGCCGGAAGCCGCAGCGGGTTTGGACGGCGGGGGCGCAGAAGATTTCTTCGACGAAGCCGGTTCTTCACGCTCCCGCAGTAATTCCGCCTGAAATTCGCGCATCTCCTGTTCGGCGCTTTTGGTCTGAACGGGGTCTTCGTCGGTCGGCGCCAGCGGAATCTCCTCGAGCTCATCGACGGGCGTGGGAATGTACAACGTGCACTGGCAATGCGGACATTTGCCGTGCTTTCCGGCAGCTTCGCGCGGCGCTTTCAATACATGTTGGCAGCGGTAACAAGTCACATGAATAGGCTCGTCCATGGGTGGGTCCTTTCGAGATACGTTCCGTCGGATGGGAGACACTCGCTCCCGATGTGGGCAGGATCGCAACCCGACCTGGGGCGATCCGGTCAATCCGAAGGACGTTCGTCCTGACGATGCGATCGAAACAACAATCTTATTGGAATTTCCGAATACGGCAATAGCGACCGAAACCGATTGAGCACGAATCGCCGATATTCCTCCCGCACTTCATCGGGATGATTCAGAAACAACACGATCGTCGGGGGGCAGACGGAAATCTGCGTGGCGTAGTAAATTTTGATGGGCCGGCCGCCCGTTCCGGCGGAAGGAACCCGCTCCGCCAGCATCTGCTCCAGCACCGCATTCAATTCCGACGTACCCACCCGCACCTGTGCCTGCTTGAACAAATTCATCGCCAGATCAATCGTTGCCGCCACTCCAATGTTGTCTTTGGCGGTGATCACTGAAATCGGGGAATAGTTCAACATCGGCAGCGTTCGGGTCAGATAGTCCTCGTACCGATCCGTTCCGGCTTTACCTTTGGCGAGGTCCCACTTGTTGACCACGAGGATGCACGGTTTGTCCTGGTCGGCGATGTAGTGCGCCAGTTTTTTATCCACCTGACTGGTCGGTTCGGCGGCGTCGATGAGCATCAGTACCACGTCCGCTCGCGCAATCGAAAGCTGCGTCCGCACAAAACTGTAAAACTCGATGTCGTCGGCGATTTTGCTTCTCTTGCGGACTCCGGCAGTGTCGATCACCACGTAGGTTTTTCCGTCCTTCTCAAATCGCACGTCCACGGAATCTCGCGTGGTTCCCGGAATCTCGCTGACGATGACGCGCTCCTCGCCGGCGAGCGCATTGATGAACGTGCTCTTCCCGACGTTCCGCTTGCCCACGACCGCCACTTTCATCACCGGTTCCGGTGCTTCTCCAGAGGATTGCGGACCAACGAACCGCGCAATGCGCTCGAGCAGTTCCGTCCGCCCATATCCCTGATGCGCCGAGAAGGGCATCGGATCGCCGAATCCCAGTCGATGAAACTCAGCGATCATCGGTTCCAACTGGGGAGTATCCACCTTGTTGGCGACGACCACGACCTCGCTTCGCTGCGATCGCAGCAATCGGGTCACTTCCTGATCGAGCGGCGTGAGTCCGTCACGAACATCCACGACGAACAAAACAAGCGATGCCTGTGAAATGGCATAGCCTATTTGCTGCTCGATGTGTTCGGTCAGATTGTCCTTATCCTCGATTCCGAATCCGCCGGTATCGACCAGTTCAAAATATACGTCGCCGACGTTAAGAATTGTGCTGATGCGATCCCGCGTTACACCGGGTGTCGGATCGACGATCCCGATCCGCTTCCGCGCGAGGCAGTTGAGCAGCGAACTTTTGCCGACGTTCGGCCGACCCACGATGACAACAACCGGTAAGGACATGAATCTTTGCCTTTCCCTTTCCTAACACCCAACGCACCAAGACGATTATGCAAATCTTAAAGACAAACGAGCAAAACTGAAAACCAGGGTTTGACAAATGATATACTGTGGTATATACTATGTGATGCATAGTATAGGAGCATTGCTATGAAACTCGAACGAGAACTATTGAAGGGTGTACTGCCGATTGCGGTACTTAAGCTGTTACGACGCAAAGAGATGTATGGATACGATCTTGTTCAGGAATTGACAAAACAGTCATCAGGTGTTCTAGAATTGGGTCAGAGCACGTTGTATCCGTTGCTTTATAACCTTGAAGCGCAAGGATTAGTCGAAGGTCAATGGCAGTCCGCCGACAACGGCCGGGACCGCAAGTATTACCGCCTGACGGACAAAGGTCAGAAACGACTTGAGCACGATTTGGCTCAATGGATGGAACTGGTACGGGGAATGGGGCAACTGGTGACGGGCTTGGTTCGACTTCACCCCTCATGGACAACAGCATGATTGCCTCGAGTAAATCCGACGACGAATGCGCGACAGCCCTCTCAATTCCGACAGAACTGCAAAGCCTGACGGAACGAGTGGTTCGCCGGACCCGACTTTGGCCGAACGAGAAGCGCGATGTCCGAGCGGAGTTGGAGAGTCATTTTCGCGAAGGGCTTATCGACTTGCTGCAGCACGGGATGAGCCTGGAGCAATGTGTTAAGGTGTTGCGGGAGGAATTCGGCGACGAAGCAATCGTTGCCCAGTTGATTCGCAGAGGCAAGAAAAGAGGAAGACCCATGATCTGGAAAATGTTCAAATGGGGTCTCGTTTCGTTCGTATCGTTGGTGTGTGTCACAGGAGCCTACGCCGCATGGCTGACATGGGGCAAACCCAGCCCATCGGTGGACTATATCGCCAAACTCAACGAACCGGTGCTGGCGATTCCCGAAGACCAGCGCGCTTGGCCCCTGCTGCGCGAAGCGGTTTTGAACTTCAAAACCATACCGACCGAGTTGGATGCGGTTTACAAAAAAACTGGTCATCTGCCGTATCCCGGTGAGGAGGGATGGGATCAAGCCGTCGAATGGGTCCGGATGAACGAGTCCATCATTCCCATGGTGCAGGAAGCGGTTGAGCGCCCTCATTATGGTTATATCTACGGCAACGTCGAGCATTATCGCTTTATGAGCGAGTACGCCGCGCGCCGACAGGCCAATCAGGGCATGGAGGATTACGAGCAGGAATTGGCGAAAGCCCAAGACGATGCGACGGTGGGAAAAATCCAATCGCTGATCTCGATCAAGCTGCCCAGTCTGGCGGATTTCCGATCCATAGCGAGGATGTCGGTGCTGGACTCTCGTATCAAAGCAAATGATCGGCAACTCACCGAAGCATGGAATTCGCTGGATGTCGGATATGGACTCGGAACGAAATTATTGGATGGATTCACGATCATTGAGCAACTGGTCGGAGTGGCCATTATGTCGCTGGAAACGAAGGAGATGCGTTCGTTCCTGTATGAGCACGGCGATCAACTGACGGATTCCGACTGGAAGACCGTTTTGTCCAGCCGAATCATGACATTCCCTGTCGAGAAAATCCAGCCGAGACTGGACGGCGAGAGAATGTTTTTTGAGGACACGGTGCAGTTCGTTTTCACAGACAACGGCCATGGGAATGGCCATATTATTCCGGAGGCGTTTTTGGCATTTTCCAGCGGGACGAATACCCAGAAGCAAGACGACAGTCCGGTGAATTTCCTGTCCGTGGCAGCTCTGCACGCCGACCGAAAAGAAACGCTGAGAAAATTCAATGAATTGTGGGATCAGACGGAGGCCTTGCGATCTTTGCCGCTGTACGACCCTCAACGCGCAGAAGCCTTCAGACCGATCGAGGATTTGGCGGCTCATCCAGTCCTGAACAAGCGTTACGCAATGATTGCCCTGATGGCGCCCAACCTGAACCGTGCGGACGAATCATTTCGCATTGCAGCGATGCATCATCAAGCCACACAAGCCGTCATCGCACTGCTGCGATATCGGCAAGATCACAAACAATATCCTGGATCTCTGCAGGAACTGGCCCCTCAATATCTGCCGAGCATTCCGTTGGATATTTATTCAGGTAACCCGTTGATATATCGTGTGGATGAATCAGGTCAATTCACACTATACAGCATCTGGAGAGACTTTGCAGATGATGGAGGCTCGAGTGAAATGCATATACCCCCTGGTTCTGATATGAAAATGCCGAAGGATATGGTCTATTGGCCGGTAGAAAAAGAAAACTGAAACGGAACCGAATCATCAGAGGACCATCCCTCGCGGGATCGGATCACATTTATACGAATCGCACCACACATAGATATCACCCCATACCCACATAGCACCCGGCATGCCGGGTGCTATATTTCGGGTGAGCGTTTTCGGGTGTTATGTGCCTATCCTATTACCCCTCCCCCTCCAGGGGAGAGGGTAGGGTGAGGGG
>CAIVHJ010000068.1 GCA_903905665.1 uncultured Phycisphaerales bacterium | reverse complement strand
GGGTGGAAGACCGAATAGCAGGCTGCACGCGATGAACGTTTTGACGAAACCATCCGGTCCGAGTATTGTCTCTTGATGAAATGCTACATAGCAGGGAGAGTTCATTGCACACTTCCTTACCGTCACGTCTCTGATGGTTTATGGGATGGGTTCGTCAGTCGTGAGGTTTCAGAATTGCGGTAAAAGATCGAAAAAGTGGTAAAATGTTTCGGACAAAACGCAGTCGGAAGCAACTATAACCAAGGATCGATCAAGTGCCGTCACAAGGCATCGGATCCCGGGTTTCGGAAAGAGAACTCATCGTGAATTGGCGGCAAACTGTCCTGGATGCTCAACAGGGGAACCGAGATGCTTTGGCGGAGTTGTACCGCGATTTTTCTCCTTTGGTTCGGGCGCTCTGCTTTGACCAGACGGGGGACTATCATGCCGCATGGGATATTTTTCAGGATGTGTTTCTCGTCATGGTGAGTGAGTTGCCACGGTTGAGAAATGCCGAGCGGTTTCCTATGTGGCTCGTCGGGATTGCGCGCCGAAAGGCGGCGGAGTACGTTCGTCGTCTTCTTCTTCAGCGTCAGCGAATGAAGGAGTTGAACGAGGAATCGACGACGAGGGATGAAAGCCCAGCCAAACGAGAAGTTTTGGGCAGGTTGCATTTGGCGGTGAAGGGTCTTTCTGAGCGAGAGCGGTTGGCGATTCAGTTGTTTTACATCGAAGAGTACCCCGTGTCACAGATTTTGGCGGTGCTGGGTTTGTCTCGGAGCACTGCCTATCAGGTGCTCGCTCAGGCGAGGACCCGGTTGCGAAGACAGTGAGGAATTTTCGGTGGCATCATGTTCCTTGATTGCGAAAGAGCAGGTGTGAACATGGATTGCATCCTGTTCGTTCGGAAAATTCAGTCGCTGTTAGAGGACGATCTGACCGGCAGGGAACGTCGGATGATATTGCGCCATGCGGAGCAATGTGAATGTTGCCGGCGACGGCTCGAAGCCCATCTTAAGGACCCGTGTGCGAGGGCAGCAGCGCAGGCCGTTCGTCAACAACATGAGTCCTCGCCCCGTTGGGCAGAGGAGCAAGAAACTTTCAAACAACAGTATTTTGCCGCCGCGAATGAGTTTTCCTCGTCCGGGAACCGTCCGGAGTTGCGATCGTTAGAGCGATTGGCGGAGCCTTGGGGAAGAATTTCGTGGGTATTGCGGCGGGGTATTCCGGTGGCGGCGGCGGCGGTTATTTTAATTGTGGTTTTCGGCCTGGTATCGCTGCGGCTTGGCCAGAGTCCGCCTTTTGCGGCGTCGGTTGCCTATGGCGCCATGGTGGATCACGTGGGGCAGGCTCGCACCCTTACTTTCGCACAAAGGGAAATCGGATCGGAAACGAACCGAGTTCTTTTGTATTCCGTCGATCTGACGAAGGGGCGGGCGCGAGTAGAAGTCTGGGAAGACCAGCAGCTGACGGAACTCAACGTGTGGACGGGTGATTGTTGCTGGCATCTGGATTTTACGACTCAACAAGCTATGTGGATGGAAGATTGCCAACCTCCTTTGTTCCCGGACGGCATTCAGGAAAATGTACAGATTCTGCTTTGGAACGATTTCACACGTTACGTGGGGCAGCAGGACGTTGAAGGACAGAAAGTTCAGGTGTATCTGCGCTCCGGTAATGAGAAGGCGGGTTTGAATGCCGGATGGGATGTTCGCATTTTCATGCAGCCGGCCACCCAGTACCCCTGGCGAATTGTTTCTGAGACGACACGTCGTGATTTGTCCGAGCGAGTGCGGGTTGAACTGACGGATTTTGTATGGAACCAAGACCTCGATCCCTCGCTGTTTGAAGTGCAGGTTCCACAGGACTGGGCTGCTTCAGAACTTTCGACGGATGTGGGATCGAGTTTCGACACGGTTGCGATGTCGGTCATCGGAACCGATTCGGGGCAGTGATTTTCGATCGAAGGGTGTGGATATACACAATGGGACGAGGTGTGTTACAATAGAAGCGATGCGATGGCTGCGCGGTCGTCGCGTTTAATCAAGGTGTTGTTTCGATGAAAGATGGAGTAAAAGTATGAATTATCGAATGTTAGGTGCAATGATCGGGTGCCTGATGCTGGGGAGCTTGGTGACTTGTGCTCAGGAGTCCGGGAAAACCGCTCCTCCTGTTACTGCGACAACTGCTGGTTCGACAGGAAAAACGACGGATGCGACCAACCAGGAGTTGCTTGCGGAATTAAAGGCCATCCGTGAGGAGTTGAAGGCGACCAAAGAGCAACTGGTCAAGATGCAGGAGCAGATTAATTCGCTGAAGACGGATTTGCTCAAGGCGGTGGCGCAGGCCCAGCCGGCGAATCGTCCCAAAGCGGAACCCGACACGACGGTTTATAACATCGACATCGGGAATTCGCCGTTTCTGGGGTCCAAGGACGCCAAGGCGACGATTGTAATTTTCTTTGATATTCAATGCCCCTATTGTTCGAGGGAGTGGCCCAAACTCCAGCAGATTGTCAAAGAGTTTCCGAATGATGCGCGGCTGGTGTTCAAGCATTATCCGTTGCCGTTCCATAAACAGGCGATTCCGGCGGCGGCGGCCACGCTGGCGGCGATGCAGCAAAAAGGAAACGACGGATTCTGGAAGATGTTTGAGATGATGATGGCGGACCCCAAGAAACTTGATGCGAAGGATTTTCGGGGTTATGCCGAGACGATGGGACTGGATTTAGCCGCCTATGACAAATTTGTGGCTGATGAGGAGGGGATCAAAACCCTGCTGGCGCCTGACAAAGCAGAGGCCGCCAAATGCAAAGTCGGTGGGACACCCACTATTCTTGTCAATGGTCTGAAGATGGGTGCTCGCGAGGTCGATGATTATCGCAACCGGATCAAGGCGATTCTGGAAGGCAAAGACAAAGTTGCTCCCGCTGAACAACCCAAACCCGATGCGAAACCGGCAGAAGGAGCTCCTTCTGTAAAGCCATAGAACATTTGCAGGTTCCGTGTGACGGAACGAGTGATTCGTCATGACTCAATCTGCGGGTAATAATGCTGAATAGCCGATGTATTCTTGAAGATGTTGAAAGGACTTTGATCACCAGGCCATCAAGGAGGATCGGCGATGAAACGGTACGTGGTGCGGTTGGAGCCGCAAG
>CAIVHJ010000067.1 GCA_903905665.1 uncultured Phycisphaerales bacterium | reverse complement strand
TCCCGACGACGCCAAGGATTACGACGACGCCATTTCGCTCAAAATGAATGACGGAACATGGGAACTGGGCGTCCATATCGCCGACGTCAGCCATTTCGTTCGCGAAGGTTCGGCGCTGGACACCGAAGCCCGGCAGCGCGGCAACAGCGCGTATTTTCCCGGTTTTGTGATTCCCATGTTGCCCGAAACACTCTCCAACGGAGTGTGCAGTTTGCAGGAAGGCGTGGCGCGGCTGACCCAAAGCGCCTTTCTGCGATACGATTCCGAGGGGCACGTTCTGGGTGAGCGATTTGCGATCAGTGTGATTCGGTCGGCGCGGCGGTTGACCTATCATCAGGCGAGCGGAATTCTCGAAGGTCGAATCGGCGGATTTGATTCCGCAGTGGTCGAACTCGTGCAGCGAATGGAGCGTCTGGCGCGAATCATTCAGAAGCGACGGTTCTCACAGGGAATGATTTCGCTCGATCTTCCCGATGCCGATCTGGTGCTGGACGACGACGGCAAAGTGATTGACGTGACGCCGGAGGATCGCAGTTTCAGCCATACCATCATCGAGATGTTCATGGTGGAGGCGAACGAGGCGGCAGCGCGGTTGCTGACGCGACTGGGCGTACCGCATTTGCGGCGGATTCATCCTGAGCCGAATCCAATGGCGAAGGGTTATGCGCCGACGTTTTTACGGGCACTGGGATTGACGGTGCCGGATCGGCTTGAACCGGTGGTGATTCAGCAGATTCTCAAACGGGTGGAAGGCCAACCCGAATCGTTCAGTGTGAACCTCGCCATTCTTCGATCGATGCAACAGGCGGAGTATTCTCCCCGGCTGATCGGTCACTTTGCGCTGGCGAGTCGGCATTACTGCCACTTCACGTCGCCGATCCGCCGTTATCCCGATCTGACCGTCCACCGGTTGTTGAACCGGCATTCCCGTGGCGAGCTCAAAACCGACGCTCAAAAGAAAAATGTTCCGACCACGGAGGAACTGGTCACACTGGGCAATCACTGCTCGTTCACCGAACAACGCGCCGAAGACGCCGAACGCGAACTCAAACAACTCAAAATCCTGCAACTCTTGTCGAATCACATCGGCGAATCTTATCGGGGGGTGGTCACCGGCGTGACGGATTTCGGCATTTTTGTGCAACTGGATAAATATCTGATCGAGGGACTGATCCGGCTCCAGAGCCTGACCGACGACTGGTGGGAAGTTGTTTCCGACGGCGGATATCTTCTCGGCCAACGGTCGGGGCGCAGGTTGACGATCGGAGACGTCGTTCAGGTGACCCTGCTGCAAATCGATTTGCCGGCTCGCCGAATGACGCTCCAACTCGATCGTCATTGGCCTCGCCGGAAATTTTCGACTCCTCCCGTCGGTGATGGATCAAAGTCGCGGCGCATCCCGGATCGACCCGATCGGAAAAAATCGCCTCCACAAAGCCGCCCAACTTCCAAAGTTGAAACGCGACGAAGGCGTCGTCGTCGCGGCAAGCGTTGACACGTATCGTCAGTCCCGATAGGCTACACGTCCTCATTCTGAGAATGACGGCTTTGATGCATCGCCCGATGCCTTTGGGCTTGGTTCCTTTGATAATTGGCGTGACTTCGGACCCCGAAAGACAACTTCCATGTATCGAACTCCATTGTATGACTTCCACGTGAAACACAGCGGCAAACTTGTTGAATTCGCGGGTTGGGAAATGCCCGTGATGTACACCGGCATCATCGAAGAGCATCTGGCGACGCGCAATGGTTGTACGATGTTCGACGTGTCGCACATG
>CAIVHJ010000066.1 GCA_903905665.1 uncultured Phycisphaerales bacterium | reverse complement strand
CCGACCTCGTCCAGTATCGCTCAGCCCACATCGCACGCTTGCTGCGTGGAATTCCATATCCGCAGGGTCGGCGTTCGCCGGGAGCGATGATGCCGGCCGGAGATGGCGGGCCGATTCGACTACTTCGGGGTTGCGGATCGGATTTCGAGGATGCGTTTTCGAACATCCTGAGCGGCGTTTTTGATATCCTGCATGGACTTTCGCACGCGGGTGCCCGCCGCCTTGTTTCCACCGAAGGCTTTGGCGATGTCATCCGCTGCTTCTTCCACCATTTTTTTCAGGCGATCATATTCCTCCATTCGCGTATCTCCTCATCAATGATGCCATTGGATTTCCGGCGTGCCTACCTCTACATTTTCAGTCCGATGCTAACATATTTACCACACGGACTGAGTTTTGGTGCGAAGTTTATCAGACAACGACCCGCATCCGCAAGCAAAAAAAGGGGGCCATCGCTTGGATGAGACACACCGTTCCTTACATATCTCATTGTCCAGCAAGACAATATGGCGATTACACTATTCTGTACGATGTCTCCACCGAGATTGCAGATGCGAGAATTTCCTCATAAAAAACGGATCTAATGGATCACGAAGCATAGGATGAGCAATTTCGACCGGCATTCAATCAATGCAATCGATGCCGAGATTTAACGAAATGCCGCAGCAATCACTCTAACCGTGCATCACGTCTGACATATATGTTCGCGCGAGGAAAACGCAGCCAGCCTTGAAGTTTTGGAGCGAAAATGGCATATTACTTGCTTGGCTTGGATGAGTCAGGAGGCGTCTGACCGTCTCAATCCGTTTCCGGGCGATTCCTTCCTGATCAACTCCCGATTCATTCCGGTTCTTCGGGATGAAGCATCGGGACGGATTCACAGGGATTACAGAAAAATTTCAGCGGGGGTGCCGTCAGGAGTGGTCCTTTCGGTTTCCGCCGATTGTCTTGATTCAATGAATCGGTTTTCCGAACAGGTTTCATGAAAAGGAGAAGGTTATGTCAAGGGCGGTAGAAGATTTTATGGCTGGCGTGATCGCCAAGAATCCCGAACAAAAGGAGTTTCATCAGGCGGTTCGGGAGGTGGTCGAATCGGTGATGCCCATCATGGACAAGCATCCCGAATATCGCAAAGGGAAGATTTTGGAACGGATCGTCGAACCGGAACGAGCGATTTTGTTCCGCGTTCCCTGGCTGGATGATCGTGGCGAGGTGCAGGTAAATCGCGGTTTCCGCGTTGAGTACAGCAGCGCCATCGGACCCTACAAAGGCGGATTGCGGTTTCATCCGTCGGTGAATCTGGGCATCATCAAGTTTTTGGGTTTCGAGCAGATTTTCAAGAACGCGCTGACGACGCTTCCGATGGGCGGCGGCAAGGGCGGATCGGATTTTGATCCGAAAGGCAAGAGCGACAACGAAGTGATGGCATTCTGCCAGAGTTTCATGTCCGAGTTGTTCCGCCACATCGGCGCCGACACGGACGTTCCCGCCGGTGACATCGGCGTGGGTGGCCGCGAAATCGGTTACATGTTCGGTATGTTCAAGAAGATCGTCAATCGTTTTGAAGGCGTGTTGACGGGCAAAGGTTTGAACTGGGGCGGAAGCCTCATTCGTCCTGAAGCGACGGGTTACGGTCAGGTTTATTTCGCCGAGGAAATGCTCAAGACTCGCGGTGAATCGTTCAAGGGTAAACGGGTGGTCGTGAGCGGATCAGGCAATGTGGCGCAGTACGCCGCCGAAAAAGCGATTCAACTCGGCGCCAAAGTCCTGACGTTCTCCGATTCCAACGGATTCATCATGGACGAGGAAGGGTTCGACTCCAAGAAACTGGCCTTCGTGATGGATCTCAAGAACGTCCGTCGAGGTCGGATCAAAGAGTATACCGACAAATATCCCAAGGCGCAGTATCAGGCGATTGAATCCAATGCCAAGTGCAATCCGCTGTGGCAGGTGAAGTGCGACGTGGCATTGCCGAGCGCGACACAGAATGAAATCAACGAGATTGACGCCAACAATCTGGTAAAGAACGGTTGTGTCTGTGTGAGTGAAGGCGCCAACATGCCGACGACTCCCGCCGGCGTGAAGGTGTTCCTTGAGAGCAAGATTCTGTATGGTCTGGGCAAAGCCGCCAATGCCGGCGGCGTGGCGACGTCCGGACTGGAAATGTCGCAGAATTCGCAGCGACTGGGATGGACCCGCGAGGAAGTCGATCACAAGCTGCACAACATCATGATCAGTATTCACAAGACCTGTCTGGAGACGGCCCAGGCTTATGGTACGCCGGGGAACTACGTCAACGGCGCCAACATCGCCGGCTTCCGAAAAGTGGCCGACACGATGCTGGACCACGGTGTCGTTTGATGGTGTGTTTGCCGTCCGTTTGTTTGCCGCGAGGCGGGGATTTTCCCCGCCTCGTTTTTTTGTGGTAAGATTTTGAAAAACAGGATCATGGGGGTAAATGGCACATCGTGAATGAGATTGTCCCAAAAGCGATGGTATCCGAGTTGGACAAGTATTTTGCCGGGTTTCACCGGTTGATGCCGGCGCGGATTCAGAACGTGCTGCTGGTGTCCAGTTTGTACGAATCGTTTATTTTGGAGGAGGAGGGACTTCTCAATGAGCTGGTGACCAGCGAATACATGGACATGAATCTGACGCATGCCCCATGCGTAACCCACGTTTCGAGCGGTCCCGAAGCAATCGAGTTCATCAGGGAACAACCTGTCGATCTGGTGATCACCATGACGCGGCTGGGAAGCTGGAACCTTGCGGATTTTGCCCAGGCGGTCAAGTCCATTCGTCCGGATTTGCCGGTGGTGGTTTTGGTGGCGGAGCAGCGTGAACTGGTTCGGTATACCGAGGCCGCCCACAATCCACACATTGATCGAGTATTCGTCTGGAACGGTGATGCCAGGATTATTCTGGCGATCATCAAACTGATTGAAGACCGCCTCAACGCCGAGCACGACACCCGGGTCGGAAACGTGCGAGTCATCATTTTGGTCGAGAACTCGATTCGATTTTATTCGGCGTTTTTGCCTTTGATGTACACCGAGGTCGTCAAACTCACCCAGTCGCTGATGGCTGAGGGCATCAATTTGATGCACAAGTTGCTGCGAATGAGGGCCCGGCCTCGGATTTTGCTGGCCACGACTTTTGAAGAGGCGTGGGAACTTTACCGGCGATTCAGCACCAACGTGCTCGGTGTCGTCACGGACATTCGGTTTCCGAAGGAAAATCGCAAGGAAACGGAAGCCGGACTGGAACTTGCGCGTCGGATCAAGGCGGACACTTCGGACATTCCGATCCTGCTTCAGTCGTCGGACGAGTCCTTCGCCGCGCGTGCGTTGGCGATGAACTGTACGTTCGCCAACAAGCGGTCTCCGAAATTGCTTCAGGAGTTGCGGCATTTTCTTTTGACGAGTCTGGGGTTTGGCGACTTTGTGTTTCGCATGAGCGACGGTCGGGAAGTGGGGCGAGCGTCGGACATTCGGTCGCTGGAGGAGATGATCGGGCGGGTTCCGGAGGAATCGCTGGCGTTTCACGCATCGCACAATCATTTCAGCAACTGGTTGATGGCGCGGACGGAGTTTGAGTTGGCGGGTCGGTTGCGGCCGGCGAAGGTATCGGATTTTGAGACGGTTGCGGATTTGCGTCGGTATCTGCTGGAGGCGCTGGCGGATTGGCGGGAGAAGAAGCAGCTGGGGGTGATCGCGGATTTTTCACCTTCGCAATTCGATCCCACGACGACGTTCGTTCGGATCGGCGGAGGTTCGATCGGGGGTAAGGGGCGGGGTTTGGCGTTCATTCGCGCCTTGCTGACTCGTCACAACCTCCATCATCGGTTTGAGGGCGTCCGACTCTATGTGCCCCATGCCGCCGCTGTCGGTACCGAGGTGTTCGACGCGTTTTTGGACGACAACAAACTCCACGGGGTGGTGGCTGAAGACCTTGATGATGCGGAAGTTGCTCGATTGTTTGTCGAAGCCGAGTTGCCGCATCAATTACGACGGGACCTCGGTGCGTTCCTGCGACAGGCGCGATATCCGCTGGCGGTTCGTTCGAGCAGTTTGCTGGAGGATTCACAGGACCGTCCATTTGCGGGGATTTACACGACGCACATGGTTCCGAACAACCATTCGGACCTGGACGTTCGGCTGAACCAGTTGTGCAACGCCGTCAAACTGGTGTATGCATCAATTTTCTTTCGATCCGCCAAGCGATACCTCGAATCGACGGGTCATCATCCCGAAGAAGAAAAAATGGGG
>CAIVHJ010000065.1 GCA_903905665.1 uncultured Phycisphaerales bacterium | reverse complement strand
GGTATGTTCTGTACCCAAGTGTTTTGCAACCGCCTTGGCATATTTCGCTTCATTGAACTGTTTTTCGTGAAAACCAATAGTGAAAGTTTTAACTGGTTTATTGCTTTGCGCTTGCATCAGAGCAACGACGAGAGATGAATCAATGCCACCGGAAAGAAAAGCACCGAGCGGTACATCAGCTACCATGCGGATACGAACGGCTTCCCGCAATAAGGTGTCAAGACGATCTATCAATTCGCTGTCCGATTTGTGAAAACGATTGGTGAAGTTATCGGCGGCGACCTCCTGTGCCGACCAGTAAGGCGTTGGCTTGAGGGAATCGGGCAAAGCATCCAACCGCACCTCCATCAGGCAACCCGGCGGCAACTTGTAAATGCCTTTGTAAATAGAATGCGGCGTCGGCACGTACAAGTGACGAAGATACAATGAGAGTGCCCCGCGATCCACTTGTCGGGTGAAGTTGGGATGGGCACAGAAGGCCTTTAGTTCCGAGCCGCACAAGAAGGACTTACCTATCCATCCGTAATAAAGCGGCTTGATGCCAAGCCGGTCTCGGACCAATGTTAACGTTCGTTCACGACGGTCCCACAGGGCGATTGCAAACATACCTACAAAGCTGCACACGGCCTTGCGAACGCCCCATTGCTCGATGGCGGCGAGAATGACCTCGGTGTCGGAGCGTCCGCGGAACGTGGCCCCGGCCCCCTCCAGCTCGCGGCGCAGGTTATCGAAATTGTACACCTCCCCATTGAACGCTATAACATATCGACCACTTGCAGAATGCATGGGTTGATGCCCCGCGGCAGAGAGGTCAAGAATAGCCAATCGTCGAAAACCCAAAGCAATCCCTGCGGCGTCATCCGTCCACACACCCGAATCATCCGGCCCACGGTGTTTAAGTGTGTCGGCCATCAAGGTTGCCGTGCAAGTCAACTGACCGAGCTCACGACAATTACGTTCCCATAGTCCAATGAAACCGCACATAATTGTGTTACCTTTTCAGGCCCAGCGGTCTTGCCGAGCTGCCATCTTTACTCTGCCCGAGTATCTCCCTGTACAGCCGCAGGATCCGATCGGCCCAAGCCGAAACAGCATGATCCGTCTTAATCAGATGTTCGTTGGCGGCGGTATGCTGTTCTCGCTCATCGGTGCTCCAATGCAAAACCTCGCGTATGGCCTCGGCTAACGCCATGCTGTCGCTAGATGGGAAGAACATGGCTCCAGGGGATTCATGTGCCCAAGATACACCGGAAATATCGCTGAGCACGAGAGGCAACCGGTTGGCCATTGCTTCACCTATAGAGTAGGGAAACCCCTCGTTCCGACTGGCGGAAAGGAACACCGAGGCAGCCTGGTAGAGATTTGCTACGTTGTCAGTCGGAGGAAGGATGTGAAGCCACGATGGCGGCGCTCCGTCGGTGCGCCGCAACACGAACTCCTGTAGAGCCGCCGTTCCCACAATTCCAAGGACGACCTGAAGACCAAGCCCGACCAATCTCTCGACGGCGTCCATGGCAACATCGACACCCTTCACAATCGGTTCCCAGCCGAAAAGGAGCAGCAAATGCTTGTCGGGGGGGATATTGAACTCTTCGAACACCTGAGCCCTGGAACGTGTTGCCGCCACCGCACGATCAAGGTCGATGCCGTTCTGCACAGTTTGAATGGCCGCCTCGTTGAAACCCGTCTCAATTATCTGCCGTCGGAGATGCTCGGAAACGGCGATGATGCGGACCGTGCGACCCATGATTCGATACTTCAGCAGGTCCTTCACCCAACGACCGGGTGTCATTCGAACAGGAAAATCCGAATGCGCATGCCAGACAATGCGTACTTCTCTGCGTCTGAGGCGCAGCAAGAAACTCGCGGCCCAAGCAGCGACATCATATTGTGAGAAATGCGTGTGAATCAGCGCGGCGTTACTGGACAAGGCAAGGTCAGCCAGCGCCCAGGCGTACCGCAAAACCGATGCCTTGTCCGGCAGGAAACGCACTTGGCAGCCAGCCGCAATCAGGCGCGCACACCAGCCCATCTTCGAGGCGGCAGAGGGAAGCGCCAGAACAAACGCCCACCCCTCTTTCTTGCAGTTCAGCTCCAGTGCGCGTAATGATGCGACAAAATTGCCCTCGTAGGGAGATGCAAAGCTTGCAGCATGGATGATAGACGGCTTCAAGGGTTCGCGCATTGTATTCTTATTTAAAAATTCATCACACGTCACCGCTTTTGCTACGGGCTACAGCAAACAGCTTCGGCCCTTCGGTCATACCGACCAAGGCCAAGCATTGGTCGAAGAACCAACGCACCATGTGGTCCGATCGACCGGCCATGCTCCATAGGCTTTTTTGGGGAGCTACGGACACCGGAATGAAGCCATTCAGTTCGAAGAGCCTAGTCAGGGACTGGCAGTCAAAAAAATTTAGGTGAATGGGGGGTACGCTTGCTGCTCCGAGCTTCTCCACGTAGCGAGGCACCTTTGAGCCTTCGTTCGGGACGGAGCAGATGAATAGGCCTCCCGGGAGCAGGAGTGTTCTGGCTCTAGCCAGGAATCGACCGGGTTGAACGAGGTGCTCCATGACCTCCCAGCAGACCAGGGCAGCGTACGTACCGTGCGTCAGGTTGACGGTATCTAAGGTGCCGTGGTGAACGGGAACCCCGTGAACCGAGGCCGAAGCTTGCAGCGCCTCCTCCGAAAGGTCAACTCCCTCGGCCAACCAGCCTTCGTTTCTTGCGGCAACGAGGAACGCACCGACTCCGCACCCCACCTCCAGAAGGCGATCGCCCTTTGCAGGTCGAAAGCGTTTAAGGAACACTTGGTTCCTGTAGAATCCCTGCCTGCTTGTTCCAAGTGCGCGAATCTCTTCAAGTTCCTTGAGGTGCGACTGATAGAGGCCACCCCGCACATAGACTTTGTTGTAGATATCCTGAAGCTGTGCTTCGTCCGGCGGGTTGCTCACAGTGACCAATCGGCAGCTTGTGCACCGCTGCAGCGGCCAACCCATGAGGGAACCCTCCATAACCACTTTGGCGCACCCACAACCTGGACAATCTCTCATCTTCAAAGAATCCATAAGAATTACCTCCACAATCAGTACGCCACCCATTTGCCACTGCTGTGCTGTTGAAACTTACTCGGCGTCCCAGCGACTCTCCATCGACGTCACATTTGCCTCTATTTTCCCTCCCCCCACAATACTCAGCAAACGGCATATCATCATATCGCTCTTTTGCGTTTTTCTCACTGTTGCCATTTTTGCAGAAGCCATTTCACCAGCCGTCCGCACTCAATCTTGACAAAATGCTTCTTCGAACAGCATCTAATCTGACACTCCTAGCTTAAAGCGCGCATGGCGACAACAGACCCATTGCCGGAGTCAAATCGTCTCCCGCGGAAAACTGTTCTACTGCCTCATTCAAGAAACCTTGCATATCGATACAGTTCCGAACAGGTCTATCGTTGATGGCGCGCCCGACCAAACCGATTTAGCCAAGAGTTCATTCGGCTGCCAACTTTCTTCGGTGTTCATCCACGATCCGACGCAGCAATTTGTTTAGTGGTGGTGCGATTTCGGGCCAGGAGTATTTCGCTGGCGGCACAGGCTTCGGGTGTTGACCAGCCATCACTTCTAGAAGATACTTGGCGATCTCTTCTGTCTGGTTGCCCGCAAACCGTCGACCGCAATAATTTTCCTCGATGATGGCCTCAGCGTCACTACCGACAGGAGCGATCAATAGCACCCGAGACCCGAGGCCAAGCGCCTCGAATACTTTGCCGGTGACAATCCCTCGATCCTCAAGGCTTCCTTCGTCTTCAACCGACGTAATAACTACACTCACATCAGCACCAGCAACTGCGAAAAGTGATTCCTCACGGGAGACCTGACCATGCAGGACGACCCGATCGTGTATACCACACCGCTCGGCTTCGCCTAGGACATGGCCTGCACTGGCCCCCAGGTAGTGAAAACGCCATTCCGGCAACTTATCATGCTGCGACGAACGAAGCGTCTGCAGTGCCTTCATCAACGGCGTAATGACGCGCTTGGGGGGGTAGAAGCCGCCAGCGTAAACAATCGCGAAGTGATTAAAATTGATTGGTTGTATATTGTATAGATCCTCTGGATCAAAGCCGTTCGAGACGACGTGGACTTCCTTGACACTCGGGAAGTGCTGTCGAAGTGAGAGTCCCAAAGATGAGGAAACAATCGTGACTGCTGCACAATCGCGCAGCAGTGATTCCTCCTCTTCCAAAATACGCCGAGACCGCGGCACAGATACGTGCGGATTGCTATTCCACGGATCTCGGTAGTCCAGTACGAACGGGGCGCGGAGGCGTTTACCCAATAGTCGTGCTGCTCGAAAGGAGACAAAGGGAGCTAACGTAGCCATTATGATATCAACATCTCCTCGACGAAGAGTTCGGCAGGCGTTCTCGATCGCCGGTGGCCAGCCAGCCTGATTTTCGATGCTCAGTCTTCGGGCGATTTTTCGGCATACACCGCCCACCAGCCAGCCGATTCCATGGTTTCTAAATCGTACATAATCTGGATCGAGACATCGCCAACGAAGACCGGTAGTAATTCGCCGGATGCCCTCCTGTTGGAGCAAACCTTCGATCTTCTCCGTCCTGTCGGTTCGAACCCAAAGGGAAGGGTGCGGCGTGACAACCGTTACCTCCCACCCCAGCCTGGCAAGATATTTTGCCATGTACCAGGCCCGTGGGGTTCCCGGAGCCCATAACGGAGGGAAGCTGTAAGCCAGGAAAAGAAGCCGCGGCCGATTAAGGTCTTGCAAGGCGGGTCTGCCATCGCCCGTTTTCTGTAAAGTTGTTAGGTCGTTGTCGCTGGTCATGCCCACAATGCCTCCACAATACGTTCCGCCGTGTAGCCATCGCCGTAAAGGGGCGGATGTGGTGGCTCGGATAGCAGCGCCATGTCAGCTATCGCGGATGCGATCACTTGCGGATCAGCGCCGACTAGCCGATTCCAACCTGCTTCAACTGTTTCAACCCACTCCGTTTCGTCGCGCAGGGTGATGCAGGGCACACCCAGATAGTAGGCTTCTTTTTGGATGCCGCCGGAATCAGTGAGAATGGCGGCGGCGTTTTGCTGTAGTTGGAGCATGTCAAGGTAACCGAGTGGCTCGATGATGATCAGCTTGCCGTCTTTCGCCGTCAGTATGGATTCGAGTCCGTGACGCCGTATCGCAGCACGGGTGCGCGGGTGCAGGGGGAGCACCACGAACTTCGGGGCGCTGCTTAGCCCCTTGAGGATTCCCGCCAGGTGCTTAGCATCATCCGTATTTCCTGCGCGGTGAACGGTGGCCACGAAGTAGCCACCGGGCTTTAGACCGAGGCGGTCCAGCACGACTGATCGTTGCCGGGCCAGAGGGGCAAAAAGGCGGACACTGTCGGCCATGATGTCGCCTACGTCATGCACACCTTTGACAATTCCCTCGGCCGCTAATTGATGCACGGAAACCTGCGATGGGGCGAAAAGCCAGGTCGAAAGGTGATCCGCGACAACCCGGTTGATTTCCTCGGGCATACGGCGGTCGAAGCTGCGCAAACCGGCTTCGACATGCGCCACGGGGATATGCATCTTCGCGGCGGCCAGCGCGCCGGCCACAGTGGAGTTGGTGTCGCCGTAGATGATCACGGCATCCGGCCGCACTTCTTCGAGCACCTTCTCGATCTTCACGAGCATGGCAGCCGTCTGGGTCCCGTGCGAACCGGAACCCACGCCAAGATGTCGGTCAGGCAACGGAATGTTCAGTTCACGGAAGAACACGTCCGACATATTATCATCGTAGTGCTGACCGGTATGTACAAGATATTCTGTGTGAAGTTTGCGCAATTCCGCACTCAAGGGGGCTGCCTTGATAAACTGGGGACGGGCGCCGACGATAGTCACAAAATGCATGGTAGAGAGACCTTTAGGTTGTGGAATGGATCGCGTCAAGATCCGTGTTCCGCAAGCACGCCAAGTAGTCGAAGACTCACGGATATCCTCGTTTATGAAAACTCATAACGGCCAATGTCAGTCCGGCATTGCGCCAAAGGCAACCAACTAGCCCTTGTTGACAGAAGGTCATAGCGGACAGAAAATTGATCGATTTTTGTCCTGGAGACATATGACATTTCAACTCCTGCGAAACAGTGCCGATTTTACCCGGCTACCAGCCCTTCGGAAATCCTGCTGCAGTTTGAGCAGTCGATGATTACTTGGATAATCTAAGAACGACTTTGGGGGAGCAGCCATGATCTGTGCCCACTCCTGGGAAGAGAAACCAAGCTTCTTTAGCACGAAGTCTAAGTCTTCCTCTAACTGGCCGGCCTGATAGAAGTCATGCGCCAGTTCCTTCAACGCGTCTGCGCGTGTGATCTGACCGGAAACAATGAGGCTTGATAGATGACACTTCCGTTTGTCGTACCCAAATTTCGTCGGGAGATAATATGCTTGGAAGAAGCGAGTAAAAATGGATTCATTGTGTTTTCCAGTGTAGTCCTTCCATTGGATTGTTTTCTTGAGAAACTCCTTTGCGTCCATTTTGTTATACTGCATGTTATCGAATAGGTTCACAGGCCTGATCCCTCTTATCCACGGGTAATAGATGAAAAGGTCAAACCAATTGTAATGCGGATAGGCTGTCAACTTTTTCCCGCCCATCGCACGATGAACGCCCTTGATATGTCTCCAATCACAGCTATCGTAACCTCTCCAGGCTGATGCCATTATACACTCGCTCCCCCAGTAATCATGGCCGCTAATCCAGTGGCGTAAGCCGTGTTTTGTTGCAACCTGGTTCAGCGTTGCAATGAAGGCATGATCCTGGGGAATATCGCAATTGACCAATGATGCAAGGAAAAACGACCTTTGAAGATCCCGCATCTCCTCCCAGTCGCATACTATCGTAAACAGATCAAGATTCAAAAACTTCACAACTCTCTCGATATTTTGAGCGGAAAGTTCAGAATTCCATCCACTGTCAAAGTGAAGCGTCAAGGGGCGTAACCCCAATTCGACCACCTTAAAGGCAAGATAGGAACTGTCACACCCGCCGCTAAGCCCAAGAAGGCAATCGTAATCCTTGCCTCTGCCTTCGGCCTTGAGTTTGGCAACCAACTTTTCAATAGCTACAAGGCCTTGCTCGGCAGTCGGCCGATATCTCAATCGGCTAAAATGGCCACGACAATGGTTGCAATAACCATTTTCATCAAACTCAATATCCGGATCAGTCGTGTCCATGACACACCGGACGCACATCCTGTATGCTTTATCCATCCGACAATTTCCTTTCCAGCAATTCCCGTTCGGGATAGGTTATCAAGACAGCCCTGTGCTTTCCTTGAAATACAAAAAGAGAGCCTGCACCGGCAGCCGATGCCCCACCTTGCTTGATCGCCCCAACCATATCGTCGACACTTCCCGCTCCGCCAATGGCAACCACTGGAATATTCACAGCGCTGGTTACACGGTGTACCAATTCGAGATCGTATCCTTTCATCGTACCGTCGCGATCAACCGAATTTAAAAAAATTTCACCGACGCCGGCTTGCTCAAGGTGGCGGGCATAGTCTACGGGAGACATCCGGATACTCTCCGTCCCGCACCTGATGAAAACCTCATATTCCCCTAAAAGGCTTTTTTTTACATCAATTGAGCCTATGATGCTCTGACTGCCGAAGCGGCGGGCTGCTTCCCGTACAAATTCCGGATCCCTGGCCGCCGCCGTGTTCAGCGCAACCTTTTCTGCTCCGAGATTGAATATTTTTTCAATCGCCTTAAGGTCGTGAATGCCTCCCCCGTAGCAAAAAGGCATAAAGCACTCCGTTGCCACTTCCACGATTTTGCCATACTGCGGCTCGCGGTTTTCAAGGGATGCGGTAATATCGAGAAACACCAGCTCGTCAACTTCCTTTTCATTAAATATCTTGATGGCATTTATCGGATCACCAACATATTTGGGATCCTTGAATTTAACTGTCTTGACAAGCCCCTGGTTCTTCAGGAGCAGTACCGGTATGAAACGATTGATCAGCATGTCAACGGGCCGTCCAGTTTCGCAAAAACGTCATGCCGTATTTATGGCTTTTTTCCGGATGAAACTGCACGCCGGTTATATTGGCGCGAGAAAATCCGGCGGCGAATTCATAGCCGTATTGTGTCCAGACTAGGACATTTTCGGGGCATCTGCACACCGCATGGTAGGAATGGACAAAATAGAATCGAGGCGACGCATTCATTGACGCGAAGAGCTCACAATCCTTGGCAATAGTCACTATATTCCAGCCCATGTGCGGAATCTTTAAGGCCGATTGTTTAGGCCCAAATTTAAAACGCACCGTCTCTGCATCAATCCAGCCCAAGCCGGGCAGCATGCCCTCTTCACTGCCGAGAGTCATCAGTTGCATGCCCAGACAGATTCCAAGAACCGGAACTCCATCATTGATAACCCGTTCATTGATGACGGGAAGAAGGCCCATTTCGTTAAGTCTTGTCATGCCGTTATCAAAAGCGCCGACACCCGGCAGAATAATTTTTTTTGCCTGAGCAATCACCTCAATATCCGATGACACAACGGCGCTTACCCCGATTTTTTTCAGCATGTTGGCGATTGATCCCAAGTTGCCCATACCATAGTCAATAATGATAACATGTGATGATGGAATCATACGTGCAACTGCCTTTTGCGAAATGCTTCAAACTTTTCAGCTTGAATGTAGCCGTTATATTCATAAGTATTTTTAAAATGGATACATTTTCCCCGATCCAGTTTCTTGATTACCCTTGCAGGATTACCTGCCAGTACACAATATCCGTCTGGTTGAGACTGGGAAACAACCGCCCCGGCTCCGACAATAGTAAAATCCCCAAGTTTGACTCCAGGCAAAATGATGGCATTCATTCCAATCCAGCAATACTTGCCAATTCTAACTTCTCCCGCTTCAATGTGCTGTCGGCTGTCATAAACATTGTGATTACTGCTAATAATGCCGACA
This sequence comes from uncultured Phycisphaerales bacterium, assembly GCA_903905665.1. Taxonomy (GTDB): domain Bacteria; phylum Planctomycetota; class Phycisphaerae; order UBA1845; family CAIVHJ01; genus CAIVHJ01. The sequence goes on along the minus strand of CAIVHJ010000065.1, from coordinate 3,175 downwards.
TTAGGCGCAATTTGTGTATAATCGCCAATATAGATTTTGCCTATGCCTTGGATATAGCAGCCTGGACTGTAACCGGGAGACACATCCACACCAACATAAACATTTCGCCAGTTTGTAACGGTACTCGCGAAATGCACTGGCCAATAAGCATCACGGTTGAATCCCAGTACTTTTTGAATAAACCACATACGAAACGTCACAGGTGTTTGTGATCCGCCAGTTTCGATTATTATGCGCATAATCGGGATCAAGATCAGCAGCCGACGAATCAATTTTTTCGTTAGCATCATACGAGTTGTGCCCAATCATAATTACGCCGCATGGTTCTTCCCGATTTCCAGAACTCTTCGATCTCATAAAAATCTTGTTCAGATGAAGTCTTCTTTTGACTCATCGGCTGTTCACTCCTTCAATTATCAACCTTTTCATTCATGTGATAAGCAAGACCGTCGCATCTCTCCGGTGCCAGTGTATCTGTCAGTGCAGGAATTCTTGCCACTACGCAATTGGACGCCCGATCCGGTCAGTATACATATGATCAGGGGGCGCCGGAGGCTTCGGCTCACGATATCCAGAGCCTTTTCATTCGCGATTCAATTTCGCGGAACATCACCACAACGTCAACGAACCCGAGAAACGCAAAGACACTGGTTGTAACTACGCCGAACACGAGACTCGCAATCAGGAGGAGCACACCGCTCGGCCATGTCGTGCCCAGTCCTTTCAGGGCCAACAAAAGCGGGATGCTGATGAAACTTGCCCCTGTCACCTTAACCATATCAATCCACGGAAAGAGACTGGCAACTGAGCACTTAAGAATGCGCCTGATAACACAAACAAGATATGGCACAGTGGCAAAATCCGAGAGTACTGACCCTACAGGTGCAAAGAGCGGGCCCAGAAACTCAATGGCGCACCAAGTGAGCAATGTATTAGTGATCAGATAGATTACGGCGTATATCAGGACATGACGACTGTTACCCGTGGCTTGCAGAATCGCACCGAAAGTCAGCGTACGTATGGGCAACATCAACAAAAAGAGGCGAAAAGGTATCGCGCTGGCTTCGTAACGTTGTCCAAATATCAAGCACATAGTTTCCGGTGCCATACACAGGAAAAACGTCATCACCGGCAACAAAATAAGCCCGCTTCTTATCATCGCACGGTGAATCAACTCCACGATTTCGTCTATACGGCCTTCACGGTAGAAACGCGCATAATCGACCATTACCACGGACGTCACGGAACCTGTGATCACACCGATGAGCGGAATTTCCATCGCCCCATTGATAAATATGGCAAACGTTTCCGGTGTGCACCGCGCAGCCACAATAACTTGACCGACAGTCTGCGCAACCGTTCCGACAAGAACTGCAAGCCCGAGTGGGAGGCTGAATCGGATCTGTTTCCCTATTCCCGCGAATGTTGGATACCAACTGCCTGCATTGCAGGAGTTGAACATCAGAATCAGTGCGGCGGCGGTCGTAGCGGCCGCGCCGATGACCGTGCCGATGATAGCGGTGGAAGGGTTGGGCCAGATCAGGCATGGCACAACTATCGCCAACAACATCAGTATGCGGCTCCCGACGTTGAATCCCGCCACCTGTTCCGTTCGATTGCGGGCCATCAGACATGCTGATAAGGATGCGGCGGGCAGCATCAGCAACGGATAGGGGATCAAAAACAACAATAGAGTGGCGAGGTCCGGGTTGTTGAAGCGCATAGCCAGCAGCCGGTTCCCGCCAACCAGCAGAAAAAGGCTGAGCAACGCCCCCGCGCCAAGTAGCCAGATCAGATTCTCAACCAAGATCCCACGTGAACGTTTCTCTTCGCCAGGAAGGAAGTAGTAGAGCGCTTGGTCGAAGCCCAGCGTCACGAACGGGACGGCAAATGTATAGGCCAGTAGCGTCTGCCGATAGCTGGCATAGTCGGTCTGCGAGAACACGCGCGCAAGGACAGCAGCGCTGACAATCCCCACGAGTGCCGTCAGGGCTTGCCCGGAGGAAAGAACTATCACTTTAGCGAACCGGGTTTGAAGCATCCCAAATTAAAGCAAAAAAAGATGGATCGTTGGTTGGTATTCGTTGATAGTTGGGTGTTGTTTGTTGGTCGTTGGTTGTTGTTTGTTGGTCGTTGGTTGTTGATTGTTGGTCGTTGGTTGTTGGTTGTTGGTCGTTGGTTGTTTAAAACCATAAACGAAAAACGATGAGCTATTAACGATAAACGATTAACTATGAACGATCAACGATTTTGCTTCAACTCATCATACAACACCTTCCCCACAGTCATCGATTCAGGCAGTGGAGCCTCTTCGTCAAGATCAAGGCAGCGGAGAAGGAAACCGGAGGTCGGAGGACTGAGATCGGAGGTCGGAGATCGGAGATCGGAAGTTGTTGGTTGTTGGTTGTTGATTGCTATAAGCTGGTAGCGGAGGCCGGATTCAGGGCACACCAAAATGGTTGATGGTTGTTGGTCGTTGGTGGTTGGTTGAGGGCGAAGGATGTGGCCATGCCTGCTCATCCAGCCCGTCTGCCGGGCAGGTACGCCCATCATCAGGCCGTAGTCGGGCACATCTTTTGCCACCACTGCTCCGGCAGCGATGAATGCGTATCTGCCGATGGTGATGCCGCAGACGATCGTCGCATTGGCTCCGATCGTGGCGCCGCGCCGGATGACGGTCTTCTCGTAAAGGCTGTGCCTGCTTATCTGGCTGCGGGGATTGGTGACATTGGTCAGCACGCATGAGGGCCCGAGAAAAACATCGTCCTCTATGATAATGCCTGTATAGATGGAGACATTATTCTGCACCTTAACGTTGTTGCCGATCACGACCCCGCCATCAACATTCACGTTCTGGCCGAACACGCAGCGCTCACCGATCCTGGCGCCTTTCATAATGTGGCAGAAATGCCATATTTTTGTTCCCGCGCCGATCTCGGCGCCGTCGTCAACATAGGCGGATTCGTGCGCGAAGTAGGGAGGGTCGTTGATCGTTGGTCGTTGATCGTTGGTCGTTGGTCGTTGATCGTTGGTCGTTGGTCGTTGGTTGTTGGTCGTTGGTCGTTGGTTGTTGATCGTTGAAGAAGTAGTCATTGCTTCTCCTTAAGTGAACGTATGAGACCATTAATGAGTTGTTTGACACCGATTAAATTTGCAGCCAGATTCTGATTGGCCG
>CAIVHJ010000064.1 GCA_903905665.1 uncultured Phycisphaerales bacterium | reverse complement strand
CAGAAGCAGCGTTGGCTCGCCGCCGCTTTGCTGGATATTGAGCCGCGATTGCAAAAGGTCGATGGTTATCGTTACTTGGCAGAATTGAAAACGGCGTTAAAAGTCGCCATTCAAGGAAAACAAAAACGTGTCGCTTAAACAGGAGCCACTCAAATTTCAACTGAACACGGCATTGACCCCCCATATTGGTCCAGGAGATGGAGAACTTAAATCCGAGCAAACTGTTTTTTCCTACTATAACGTAACACAAAAAGGTAAGGACATTTATGAAAAATGGTTTTGTTAGATGGGGTAAGGCAGGTGGTTCATCCACCTTTTATCAAGACGAAAATGACCGGTGGGTCCCATGGCCCGCCCTGAGAAAATGAAAATCAACGGACGGTATCGGTGGCGGACCGGTACTGTCCAACAAAAATATATCCGCACGAGGAGTAACCAGAGTATGAGAACACAGACGGCATCAAGTTTGATGATCGGGGTCATTTTCCTATTCACTGCGCTGCTCGCAACCGGTGACGAACCACGTCCGAAAGCGGGCAAAATACCCCCTGCAAGCAGCGACTGGCGGATGGATTTCAGAGTGGATCAGGCCGACTGGGTCGATCACGGAACCAATCCGTACTTTATACTCGAACCGGGTTATCGGCGAATCTACAAACACGAGGCGGTCACGCTCACTGTCACCGTGCTTGACGAGACCAAAGCCGTGGATGGAGTGACGACGCGAGTGGTCGAGGAACGCGAGGAGGAAGACGGCCAACCGCTTGAGATTTCGCGCAATTATCTCGCCATCGACAAATCGACGAACGATGTCTATTACTTCGGCGAGGAAGTGGACATGTACAAGGACGGAAAAATCGTCGGGCATGAGGGCGGATGGTTGTCCGGGGTGAAGGGTGCCCATTTTGGGCTGGCCATGCCGGGGACGATCAAAGTGGGCGACAAGTTCTATGAGGAAGTCGCGCCGGATGTCGCCATGGACCGGGCAGAGATTGCGAAAGTGGACGAGAAGTTGATAACACCCGCCGGAACGTACGAAAAATGTCTGTGCATCGAGGAAACTTCACCCCTCGAAAAAGGTGTCTGTCGCAAGTATTATGCCCCCGGTATCGGAATGGTGAAAGATGATGAGTTTGTGCTGGAGAAAGTGGAGAAACCGGGGAAGTAGGACATCTATTGAAACCGTGCACCCCTTCGGGGATTACTGAAAACACGTGTTCCTTCGGAACTACCAGGAACACGTGAACCTACGGTTCTACCGCTAAACGAACTATCGAATCGTTATCTACGTTTAGCGATTACATCGAAGGGGTACGCGTATTGGGTCGTTCCGAAGGACACGCGATCGTACATCACGATGAGTAAATGACAATGGTATATGGTTATCACCTGACCTTGAGTATGTACGGTTTCTGGTTACCCAACGATCCGCGTGGATCGTGGTCGGATTACGTCCGCTCATGGGAGTTGTATCGCTACGGTTCCGCAACTCAGGTCGATATGGTTAAATCGGTCGCATACAAACCCCACAACTCCAAATTGCGGATGCAAGCAAAAACATCCTTACGTTATCCACCGGTTCAGCTGACCGGACAGCAAGCGCGAGCGGTGATTCGCGGGTTTGCAGATTATATCGAGAAGAGTAAGGTCATCATCTGGGCCTGTGCGATCTTGCGAGATCATATACACATGGTCATCGCTCGACATCATTATCCGATTGAACAAATCGCAAACTTACTGAAAGGTGCAGCAACACGACGGTTGATCAACGAAAAAGTTCATCCCTTTGCTCAACGTGTTTCTTCCAGTCAGCGTCCTCCAAGTGTTTGGGGACGTCTTCAATGGATTGTCTATTTGAATACGGATGAGCAGATTCGTCACGCGATCCGATATGTGGAAAATAATCCGATCAAGGAAGGATTGAAGAAACAACAATGGCCGTTTGTGAAACAATATTGCGGAATCGAATGAACACGTACCCCTTCGGGGTAACCGCTAAACGAAAACATCGAACCGTTCTTCCAAAATTAGCGGTAGTTCCCGAGGAACACGTGTATCCCGTTTAGCGGTCGTCCCGAAGGGACACGTTGGTGTAATACATGACCACATCATTCTCGACATTTGAGCGTCTGAAGGACAAAGGAATTACTGCTTTTAAGAGCGGTGAATTCACTTCTGCAAAGACGTACCTGATCGAGGCGGCGGAGTGCATGATCGAACTCGCGGAGCAAGCGAAGACGCCGCAACTCCGCAAACAGCAGGAACAGTACGCCGCCGAACTGATCGACTTGGCGAAAAACTGCGATCAGTACAAAAAATCCGGAAAACCATCCCGCCAACGCGTCAGCAACGAAGACGATTCCGGAAAGAACGCCTCCGACTGGATCATCAAGGAGAAACCCACGCTCGGGTTTGACGACATTGCCGGACTCGAAGACGTGAAAAACGAAATTCGCATCAAGATGATTCATCCGCTTCGGCATCCGGAGTTGGCTGCCAAGTACGGCATCCATCCGGGCGGCGGGGTTTTGCTTTACGGCCCGCCGGGAACCGGAAAAACCATGATGGCCAAAGCCATCGCCCACGAACTCGATGCCGTGTTTTTCGTCATCAGTCCGGCGGATATTTTGAGCAAGTGGGTCGGTGAGGCGGAGCAGAATCTGCAGAAACTTTTCGACGCCGCGCGGGCGGAACCCATGGCGATCATTTTCATGGACGAATTGGAAGCGCTCGTCCCGAACCGTGAGGCCGGTGGAGCCAATGTCATGCAGCGGGTGGTGCCGCAGATTTTGCAGGAACTGGAGGGTTTTGACGAAAAAGAAGGCCAGCCGCTTTTGTTCATGGGGGCAACCAACAAACCGTGGATGCTCGACGAAGCCATCCGCCGACCGGGGCGACTCGATACGATGATTTATGTGCCGTTACCGGATGCACCGGCTCGGTTCAAAATGCTGGAAATTTATCTGGGCAAGCGACCACTTTCGGATGACGTGGACCTTGGGGTGCTCTGTGACAAATTGAATGGTTATAGCGGCGCCGACATTGCCCATCTGGCGGAACAGGCGGCCCGGTTCGCGTTTCTGGAATCCATCGCCGGGAAGCAACAACGACCGATCTCGATGAAAGACCTCCTGCAAGTCATCGAAACCACCCCGCCGTCCGTCAAACCCACCGACCTGAAACGCTATGACGAATTCGCCGCAACCAATTGATATAATGCATTATTGGGAAATATGGGGGAAATCTCTCCAATTTAGATGGACACAAAGTAATCCATGATTCGCTCATTCATAAAGTACATGCTGATCACTTGCATCCTTTTGTGGGTCGCCAGTTTCTGGGGAGGCTGGTGGATGTTAAGAAGACCGTGGTGGAGTATTGATGTCCAACTTCATCAAGGAACGTTGACTGTTGGGTATTGCGATATTTCTAAGTGCATCAGACCAAACACGGCAGACGTTGACTGGGCGATAGGGAAAGAATTTATTTTCAGTTCCAAACTCAGCTGGCCATCGTTAATCGTCAACCGTTCACCAAGCATTGGCTTTTCAACTGTGGATGTCGATATACCCATCAGCACATTTACAATCTTCTTTTCAGTTATTGCAATATATCTGCTGTTGCCCGTTCATATTCGAAGAAAAAGAAAAAAGAAAGGACTTTGTGAAAAGTGTGCCTACGACCTGAGGGGCTTGACCGAACCGAGATGTCCCGAATGTGGAACTGCGTTTGATCCGAAACTCCTGAGTGAGAAAGCGGTAGAGTGTGTCCATGAAATCACAAACAGAAAAACTGGACCAACTGATTCATGACCCGGAAGTGTGGGCCTGGTTGACCACGGAGTCCACCCTCCGAGGGATGTTTCCTCGTCGGTGGTGTGTACCTCCTTATTGGGTGGCGCTTTCGGTGAGTCCATCTGGCGAAAGGCACATTTTTCCTGCCGGTGAAGATGTTGCGCCTGCTGCGGGGGGAGAAGTCACGCTCGTTCGCACCACGCCGCTATCCCTGGCACTTTCATTCGAAGTTCCCAGTCACGACGGTCATCAGGTCGCGTTCACACTGAATGTGCAACTGGAAGCCGTCATCGAATTATCAGAACTGGTTTCGCTGCGAAAAAATCTGTTGGGATCAAGCACGCTCGTTCGCAAAGAGGATATCCGTAAAAGACTCCACCCTGCTTTGGAATCGGATCTTCGCCAGTTCGCGGGACAAAATTCAATTGAGGACATCCTTCGTCTATCAACCGACTCCCCGGATGCGAAGCTCCGCGATCGGCTTTTGTCGCGTTTGCAGGAGCCTCTTTTTCTGATCGGGATGAAATGTCTCGACCTCCAAATTGCGGATATTCACTCGAAAACGTTTGAGCAAACCCAAAAGCAGCAATCCGATCTCAGGCGTCAACAGAATCGACAACAGATGACCGAACAAATTCAGTCCGCCATTCACCAGACCCAAAATTCACACCTCGACCACCTGACGCAGATGCTGGAGCGAATGAAGCAGATGGCATCAAACTCGTCGAACGTTCGTCTGGCGGATATCATCGCCGCTTTTTCATCCGACGAGCGGGCGGAACTCTATCAGGCATTGCTCACTTCCGCTGTGCCGACTGTGAGCACACAATGGATTGCAGCCGCGTGCGGCCACCAGATCGTCTTTCTCGATCCCCAAAACCGATTCACTGTTTCGCACCGACTCGACCTGAGTCCCGACATCGGGCCGTTGCGTTCGATTCGTTTCGCGGAGGATCCCGACCATCGCCGTCTGCTGGTGGGGGCCGCCTGGGGCATTCACGTCGTGGATGCAGATGCCATGCAATCCTGCGGCGTCTATTCGGCACGACCGGAACATCCTGAGGCGGTGCGTAGTGGTTTTAACGATGCCATCATTGCAGGCGATCGTTTGCTGGGAACCCATTCTCAACTGGGATTGTGCTGCTGGCGATTGAATTCGGAGGAATGCGTGTCGTTGCTGTCGGAGCACACCCGACAAGCCGCCGTGGTCCGGAATGTTCGATACGCGAACAACCGAATCTGGCTTTCGGTGGATCATGAAGTGATTTCGTTTTCACCCGCCGATTCGACTCAGGACCAAATCAACCCGCAAAAATATACGGGCATCGCATCGCCCATCACGGCGCTGGCCATCACCTCGACCCACGTTTGGGCGGGAACTGCCGATGGGCAGATCATTCAGTGGGATATTGAACAACCCGCCGCTGTGCGAAGTATTCATCACGGCATCCGACGACCAGTCGAAACGCTGGCGATTGTGGATGAAGGCGGATGGGAACGATTCTTCTTCACCGACACTTCGTCCGCCGTTCATGTACAGGTCATTGGAGATTCGTTTTCCCAAAACTACTCCGCCAGTGATCAAACAATCCGGCGCGCAGCCGCCGCGCCCGATTGGATCGTCGGAATCAACGAAATCCGTGATCGCCTGTTGTGCTGGAACACACGAGACCCCCGGACACCCCCCGCCATCATCCCCCTCACTCAAATGATCGGACACACCATTCAGGATGTGTGTGCCATACCCAACACCGTATGACATGCGTTGACTCTGACTCCCGATTGAACCATAATGGGTTGATAGAGCACCATCGGGTAAAGATAGCACCCGCCATTCCGGGTACTCTATGAGCGCGATACAGGAGAAGACGACTTCATGATCAAAGCATCCGATCTTCGCAAAGGGAGAGCGTGCATCCACGAGGGCGATCTCTACATCTGCCACGATATTCAGCACGTCGCCAAGGGCAACAAGCGCAGTTACATGGCTGCCAAGCTCAAAAATTTCAAAAATGGTCAGGTCATCGACGTGCGGTTTCGGGTGGATGATACCGTCGATGTCCCCTTCCTCGAATCCCGCGAGTATGAATACCTTTATCAGGACGCAAACGGTTACGTGCTCATGGACAGTTCCAATTATGATCAAATCCATGTGGACGGGATTCTTTTCGGAGACGGCATCGGGTTCCTGAAAGAAAACACGCCGGTTACCGGACTGTTGCACGAGGGAAAGCTTTTGCAGGTGGAGCTTCCCCACGTGGTTGAACTGAAGATCAAGGACACTCCACCGGTGGTCAAAGGCTCAACCGCCACCAACCAGCCCAAGGACGCCGTTTTGGAAACCGGCATCCGCGTCCGGGTCCCCGCCTTCATCGAACCCGGTGAATCCATCCGGGTGGATACCCGTAATGGGGAATACGTGGAACGAGTCAAATCCTGAAAATCAGCACCTTTTGCCCATTTCCTCACTTTATTGATGAATCTCGATCGGCCTCAGGTTTTCATTCCCACCTGATTTCTTATGCGATTTTCGCCGGTTTTCATCTCCTTTGCGCGCCCATCCACAAAAACGGACCTCACTCCCGTCCAGATCAGAAATAAATTTATCTGAGCGAAATCCAACAGGTTACGTTCGGAAATCAAACAATTTTATCGGCGGCTTTTGCATGGTGCTTTTTATATCTTACCTTGCAAGCATCGTGTGTTTTTCGTTCCAAACAAAAGGTCATCGCCGATGAAAAGGGTCCTATTATGGCATTGACAATCACAAACACAAACACAGTCAACCTGCTCAACATCGTCAACCGCACATCCCAAAACCAGAACAACGTCCTCACCCAACTCTCCACCGGTTTACGAATCAACAAAGGTTCCGATGATCCCGCCGGTCTCATCGCATTGAAGTCGTTGGAATCGGAACTTGGTGCGGTGGATGAAGCCCTCAAAAACAATCAGCGAACCGATGCGGTGCTGGGTGTGGCCGACAAGGCTTTGGGAGACATCAGTTCGTTGCTGCAGGATGTCCAGGGTCTGGTCATGGCGTCCGTGAGCGACGGGAACATCTCAAATTCGGAGCGAGCCGCCAATCAGGCGCAAATTGACCTGGCGATCGAATCGATCGACCGTATTGTGCGAACCACGCAGTTCAACGGAAAACGACTGCTCGATGGTTCCGGCGCGATCGATACCGCCGTCAGCAGCACCGACATCGAAAACCTCAAAGTGTTCAACCGAGGAAACGTCGAGAATTCGGCGACCCTGGCGGTCACTTTGAGCACTGCCGCCGCCCAAGCGGTAACCTCAGTGGTCGCATTTGGAGCCAATAACACCAGCGGAGCAACGGAAATGGTCATCACCGGTACGCTGGGAACGGCCACGGTCAGTCTGGGCAGTGGAATCGCAATAGGTTCGGCGGTTTCGATCATTAATAACGCAACCGACCTGACCGGCGCTAGCGCTTACGCGTCCGGTACCGACTTGTTCCTGTTTTCGACCACCAAGGGCAGCCAATCCTTCGTCAGTGTGGACGTCATCAGCGGTGGTTTTGTCCAGGGCGGTGCGGCCATGAACGAATTCGCCAACATCAAAGGCGTGGATGCGACCGGAACGATCGCCGGCTCCGCTTTTACCGCGGACGGCTCGAAGGTCAGCTTCAACGTGTCGGGAATCAGCGGAGAATTCGACGTGGGGTCCAGTTTCACCACGGCTGAAATCCATACCATCACCGTTCAGAATACCGGTGGTATGACGTTCCAGTTGGGTTCCAGCAGCGATACCCGCGTCACACTGGGTATTGACTCTCTGTTTGCCTACAAACTGGGTGGTGCCCAGACCGACACCGCTGGTACGGTGGGCTACCTGAACCAGCTCAAGAGCGGTGGAAGCTACGATCTGAGTACCGCTGCCAAACGAGCCGACGCCCTCACCATCGTCAAAGACTCCATTGATGATGTGGCGATTGCTCAAGGGCGTATCGGTGGTTTCCAGAAGTTCCAGGTGAAACCGGCGATCAGCAGCCTCAACGCTGCCAAGATCGGTTTGTCCGATGCCAAGAGCGTCATCGGCGATACGGACTATGCTCTGGCGACAGCAGAACTGAACAAGCAGTCCGTGCTGTTGAATTCCGGTATCCAACTGCTCGGTCTGGCGAACCAGCAGGCGTCTCAGATTCTGTCTCTGCTCGGTGGGTGACGCGCGGCGTCATCGTACGAACAGGGATGAGACTTGATCACAAGCAGTCCGGAGCGTCTATTCGAGGCGCTCCGGACTGATCTTTTATGGCAGAAAAAAACACCCACCAGTCGATGGACGGGTGGGTGATGGAAAAGAGAAACGCATTCTCAAAGAGCCTATCCCATTACCCCTCTCCCCTGGAGGGGAGAGGGTAGGGTGAGGGAAAAACAGGGGATTTTGACCCTCCCCCAACCCCTCCCTGTCAGGGAGGGGTGATATTCGGACAGGTTCTGAGTATTCACGACTTGGCGGGTTTGGAACCCGTCGTTATTTTTTCCGGTTG
>CAIVHJ010000063.1 GCA_903905665.1 uncultured Phycisphaerales bacterium | reverse complement strand
TTTCAAGCATGTCTTGGGCCGGTTATTGGACAAAAGCGGGCGCGATCGGGATAATAATGGAGGGAGTAGTCAAACGTTCAATTCTGTCTGTCGGGCCTGTCCTGCGGGCCTTGAAGGCCCGATTCTCAAGGAAAATACGACATCCCAAGCCTTGGCAAGCTGCCTGCTTTATGCCTTGTCATGCGAGAGTACAGCGATCCCGAACAGACTTACACGATCAGTTACCCGGAGGGGTGGCTGCCTCTGACGCATGAAGGCTCCCCGCACGTCAGCCTCGCCAGTTTGACCACCGGCGGATACCTCAAGATCGAAGCCTGCCAATTTGAGAAACCGACACCCGATGCCATACGTCCTGAACGCGCGTTGCGATCACTTCTCGAATGCGAAAAACGCAGTTGGCCCGCCATCGAGGACCCGGTCATTCAACGCGGCTCCCGTAGCGGTTCCGCGTTGGCGTACATGACATTCACCCGCATCGAACCGCAGGATGAGGATCACCTTGCCGATTTCGGCCACACCCGCGCGTGGGTCTTTAGCCGCGGCCGCGTCCAGGTCCGCTGCCTCTACCGGTGCCGCAGCAGCGACGTTGGCGTGGACGACGAAGAACTGGACGAGGTCATCGGCTCGCTGGAGTTGCGCGACGAACCGCGCCTCGATACCACCAGTTTCACAAACTATTACTTCAGCCTGCTGAAACGTCATCGTCCGCAACTAAGCATCCGCCCGCCCGAGGGGCTGGCGTTGACGCTCGCGGACGGCCAGACGGTGTTGCTCGAGCATCTCTATCATCATTACCTCCTCGAACCGCATCGCATGGACGAGTTGATCGAATCGCACATCAATCTGCTCGACTATTGCAGCGACGACGTGCCCGATCTCAAAAACTACAAGCTGATCAAACCGTTGTTGTTCCCGAAACTTTTCCGCGCGCCCGCGCGCAACCTGCCGCCGCACCGGTTGTCGTTGTGGCCCGGCATCGCCATCGGCGCGGTCATTCAAGGCAGCGTCTTCACCTATGGCGTGAACTCGGAGCGGTTGAAAAACTGGTCGTGCGAATCCCTCGACGACATCATGGACGACCTCGTCGACAATCTCTACGGCATCTCGCCCGTGGCGCCGCGTGGCTTGCGTAGCGACGAGGGCGTGACCCAGGCCATCAGCTACGTCGATCATTCGTTCAGCGCGTCCTTCATCCTGTTTGAGGATTTCTACGCCACGACCTCGCACAACCTCAGCACCAACGAATTCCTCGTCGGCCTCCCGGATCCGAGTTGCGTGTCGTGTTTCCGCGACGACGATCCGCGCTTTGTCGTGCAGCACACCGCCATGCTGCGCTGGGACTACCACCGTAGCGTCGAGCGATTGACGGACACGATCTATCTCGTCAGCGGCCCCACGCCGAAAGACGTCAAACCCTACGACCTCCTCCACTGCTGCCCGAACAAGGCGTAAACTCACGTCTTCGGCAATCTCAGACCGAAGCTGCCAATGGGAATCCAGGTCGCCGCATCTCAAACGGTTGGCCGGTCCCCGGCCAACCCAATAGCGTTGCCTCTTTTTCCGTCCTCACCGTGTTTCACTGCGCCTCACTGCGTCTCACGCCTCCAAATCATCACGCCGGCACGAGCTACACGAACTTCATTCGCTTACCCAAACTCCCGCTATTAAAAAAATGTCCATGGTACCGGTCTGGCCGCAATGAATGTGAGAATTGTCAACGATGGCCCCCCTCCCATACTACTGCCCAAGAGGCGCGTTAAACACGTCTTCGTAATACTGATTCAATGGCTCAAGCGATTCCATCTCCGTTGTGCTAGAGGTGTTGTTATCCGTCGAATATATCGAAACCGTTGGGCACACCAATCCGGAAAAGCTACGGTGCTGAAGGTGGCGCGTGCTTTCGTGAATAATGTGTCCGCTGTCGTCTTTTTCTTCCGTATCAAGCCTTAGAAGCAGACCATTATCCTTGTCGAAAACTAATAGCAGGTCGTCGTAGCCGTTTTTTTGCACGCGTATGCCAACTGCACCGTCGGGGATAGCCGGACCGTTTGTGAGCTTCGTCAGTGTATAATC
>CAIVHJ010000062.1 GCA_903905665.1 uncultured Phycisphaerales bacterium | reverse complement strand
TCCGCGGGCGAATCCGGAGAATCCGGCGGACCAAACCATTCACCCTGACACGCCAGAAACAGACACACCGTGCCAACAAGCGCTAATGATCTCAACATAGAGTTTCCTTCACCAAAAGTAGAACTTTCTCTGCGCTCCACCGGGTCCTGACAGGGCATTTCACACTAGAACAGCGTACCCCAAGCGTACAATATGAAGTTTCGACCGATCCGGTTGGTACCATAATTAACGGACACGAAAAAATGTTGTGGGCACCCACAACGTCCGATAAAACAAGGACAATCGATTAATACTAGAGCCTATTTCACTAGAATTCTTAAGTGATTCAGCGACAAGGGTTCATGGAAGGCCTACCCGGGAGTCGGCAGAAAACCAGACCATTCATATCTTCCATCGATTGTTGACCCGTTGGGATCGAAGGGCTGAGATTTATCGAACGTCGGTCCAGATAGGGTGCGCCATCATCGCTTGCCGGTACTCATGAAATGGCTTCTAGTTCATTCCGTATTCGTCATTCACACATGACAAGGCAACTGAGTGAGCGAGGTACGTACTGCCCGAAACCGGCGTGACCGATGAACTGATAATCCTTCACAATCTGAATACCACGACAAAACGCATGTTCTGCGAAACCCGCCAACGACCATCCCTGATACGGGCTCCAGTCGCAGCGTGAATGCAACAATCGCCAATCCACTCGACGACGTTGCGTCGGATGAACAATCACAATGTCGGCATCGCTTCCCACTCGCAAAATCCCCTTGCGAGGATAAAGCCCCATGACTTTCGCGGGCGTCGTACAGCAACGATCCACCAGTTCGTTGATCGTCAAACGTCTCTTCAACACCCCATGCGTATAAACAATCGGCACCATGGTTTCCGATCCGGGCAAACCCATCGGTATTCGAGTAAAATCTCCTCCCCACCGATTCTTTTGTGTACGCGTGAACGAACACGTATCGGTCGAAACGCACCCGATCACCCCGCTTTTCAATCCCTCCCACAGCCGCCGTTGATCGGATAATTTCTTGACTTGCGGACACGTCGCATAAAGATGACCGTCCGATCCACCGAACACTCGTTCCGTCAGCGCAAGATAATGTGGGCACGTTTCACCACGAACCGAAACACCTTCCTGTTGGGCTTGTTCGATCAGATCGACGGATTTTCCGGCGCTCACGTGAACGATGAACAACGATCCTCGCGTGATCCGCGCCCATTCGATCGCGCGCGCAACGGCTTGCGCTTCGATGAAATCCGGCCTCGTCCTCGCATGCAATCGCGCGCCGTAGCGATTCATTTGCGATCGAGTGTGATTCCGCTCCACCAGCAAATCCAATACATCCGGTGTCTCGGCATGCAACAGCAATCGCCCACCCACTTCTCGCAGCAACTCCAGTGCCGCAAAAATCTCACCGTCATTCGATTGCAAACCGGCTTTCGCATAGATCATGTATTGCTTGAACGTCGGAATCCCCAATTCGATCATCCGAGGAACTTCCCTGGCCTGTCGTGACAAATCCGTCAGTGACATGTGGAAACCATAATCGACGCAGGCTTTGCCCTCCGCCTGACCACGCCTCTCATTCAACGCTCGCTGCAAAGATTCCCCTCTGTGGGGTGTCACAAAGTCCACGATCGAAGTCACCCCCCCGCAAGCCGCCATTTGCGTTCCTGATTCAAAATCATCCGCCGTGACCATTCCCCCAACCGATAAATCAAGATGCACATGCTCGTCGATCGCCCCCGGCAACACATAGCGATCCGAAGCGTCGATGACCCGAGTTCGGCCGGCGTGTTTCCGCGCTAACTTCGGAGCAATCGACGCGATTTTTCCACCGCGAATCCCGATATCAGCACGAACCGTCTTCTCACCCGTCACCACACGTCCGTTTGCGATTATCAAATCCATCGACATGATGCATTCCCAACCTTGTGCAACCGCCACTTGGACCATCATTGTCGGACCGACGACAGGACGAGGTCAAGAGGGTTCCTCTTATTGTGCAAAAACAACGACACGGTTAGATTGGATGATCCCATTGTGAACGAGGAGGAATTGTTCATGCTGGACTACCGGTTGATCCATCAAGCCGCCCAAAAATACGAAAAGCCCATGGTAAAATTCCTCCGAGAACTCGTCGCCATACCTTCCGAAAGTGGTCACGAGTCCAGAGTCATCCGTCGAATTCAACAGGAACTGCGTTCTACACGAGCATTCGATAAAATCTGGATCGATCCATTCGGCAACTGTCTCGCTCGCATCGGTTTGGGTTCGCATCTAATCGCCATCGACGCCCACGTGGACACCGTCGGTCTCGGTGATCCCAAAGCATGGCCACACGACCCTTACCAGGGAAAACTCCAGAACAAAACCGTGTTCGGCCGTGGCGCCGGTGACCAAAAAGGCGCGATCCCCTCGATGGTTTATGCGGCCCGAATCATCAAAGACCTGAACTTGAAGAGTCGAAACTGGTCTTTGCTGCTGGCGTTCACGGTTTGCGAGGAAGATTGCGAAGGACTGAACTGGCAGTACATCATCCGCGAAAGCGGCATTCGTCCGGAATGCGTCGTAGTGACCGACTGCACCGGCTGCAAAATCATGCGCGGACAACGCGGGAGAATGGAAATCGGCGTGACGACCCGCGGTCGTTCCTGCCACGGCTCCATGCCCGAAAAAGGCGACAACGCCATATACAAAATCGCACGTGTGATCTCCGAAATCGAACGACTCAACACGCGCTTAAAAAAAGACAAACTCCTCGGCAAAGGAACCATCGCGGTCACGTATGTGAACTGCCGAACACCGAGCGTTTGCGCCGTTCCCGATCACGCCTACATTCACCTCGATCGACGTCTGACCGCCGGAGAAACGAAACAAACGGCGATTCGGCAGGTCCGAGAGGCGATTCGTCGCGCCGGGGTGGACGCCAAGGTCGAAATCCTGCGATACAAGAAACCGACGCACACCGGCCTGGTTTGTGAAACGGAAAATTATTTTCCGACTTGGTCCATTTCCGAAAAATCACTCCTGATCTCCGCCGCTCAAAGAACCTATCGGGCTTTGTTCGACCAAAAACCCGTCGTCAGCTGTTGGCCTTTCAGCACCAACGCGGCTTCCATTGCGGGAATGTTTGGGATTCCCTGTGTCGGTTTCGGCCCGGCGTTTGAAGATGTCCCCCATACCACGAACGACAGCGTCCCTATCGAGCACCTGGTAAAATGCGCCGCCTTTTATGCCGCCTTCCCGCAAACCTATTGCGACCATTTAGCATAGCACCCGACTCGCCGAGTACTTTTCTTATTCCCGATCAGGATTATCGTAGATTGAATGGATATATGAACCTTGATATGCAATTGAGGCAGCGCACAGGCGAAAGTCTGCTTGCATCTTTGGTACAAGCATTACTTGCCCAACTCAAAGATCAACAGGGTGCTCGGCGGCGGAACCCGTCGGTCGTTGTTCGTGATCTGATCGCTGCTCCCTGACGATCACGGTTCTGTTCATTCTCCAATCCGCAATCCGCATTCCGCAATCATTCTCCTCCGTCACGGTCTTCGCCGAGCGGGTTCCTTGCGATCAATCAATCCTTTCAAAACCGCCGACGGGTGTTCGCAACGGGTCAGCATGATCATCGCCGCAATGACGTACAGTTTGTGCTCGGCCTCATGATAGGTTGGGACGCGGTAGCGTTCAAAGACGTTGCCCGCGACCTCGCCGGCCTTGCAGTTCACATCCGTGATGTCCGCCGGCAGCGGGTGCATGTACAGCGCTTTGCCGCCCTTCGTAAGCCCCATCAGTTTGTCGGTGCACTCCCAGCTCTTGTACTTCGCGTTATTCGCGAGGCACTCCTTCTCCAACTCTTCGAGCTTCTTATTCTCTTTGGCTCGCAGCAACGAGGTCCGCCGCTCCATGATTTGGTACGACGCCCAGCTCTTCGGATACACAACATCGGCGCCCTTGAACGCCTCCTCCATGCTGTGCACCAGCGAGAACGAGCCGCCGGATTCTTTCGCAAAGCGCTGCGGTTGTTGCATGAGTTCGGGAATCAGGTCGTATCCTTCGGGGTGTGCGAGCACGACCTGCATCCCGAAACGCGTCATCAGGTTAATGATGCCCTGCGCAACCGACAGCGGCTTGCCGTACGACGGGGAGTACGCCCACGTCATCGCGATTTTCTTGCCGCGCAGTGCCTCGAGCGAACCAAACGTCTTCTGGAGATGCAGCAGGTCGGTGAGCGATTGCGTCGGATGATCCTGGTCGCATTGCAGGTTGATGACCGCCGGCCGCTGGGGCAGCACGCCCTCCTTGAAGCCGGTGTTGACGGCTTCGGCGGTCGCCGTCATGTACTCGTGCCCCTCATGGATGAACATGTCGTCGCGGATGCCGATGACCTCGGTTAAAAACGAGATCATGTTGGCGGTCTCACGAACCGTCTCGCCGTGCGCGACCTGCGACTTGCTCTCGTCGAAGTCGAGCAGGCTCAGACCGAGCAAGCTGGTGGCGCTGGCGAACGAAAATCGCGTGCGGGTCGATTTGTCGCGGAAATTCGACACCGCCAATCCGCCGCGAAACACACGGGCGTCAATGTTCGCCCGCCACAACTCCTCCAACGCCTCCGCGATCAACAGCACCGCCCGCAGGTCAGCGTCCGACTGCTTCCAGGTCAACAAAAAATCCTTCTGATAAAGATCGGTTTTGAGTTCTCCGAGTTGTCCCAGTAATTCTTTGACTTTCTGTATCGACATGTTCAACTCCCATAGGTCAGATTGAATAACTGAACCCTGCCACACATCATCGTATTCACGCACTGACCCGCCTCATATTAGAGCCCCACGCGCTGGTTGAATTCCGCGATCCGCTTGTCCCATTCTTCAACCTGAGTAAACGTTTCGGTCCAAAAATCCGGATCCCACAACTTGTGAAGGTCTTCCACGCTTCGCTGTTGTTGCTCGACCCAGGTAAAGTATTTGAAATTGTGCAGGGCCTTGCGATCGAGGTATCCCAACTCTCGCAAATGATCCACGCCGATCCCGGCTAGATAACGAGCAAAATGTTTCGCGCCATCTTCGTTCGTGTAAGAACCATGCAACCGACGCTGTTCGTCCAATCGCGATTGATAAAGCGCCATGGAATCCGTCATGGGAAGAAACAACACATCCCGTCGGTCCATTTCATAGTAGCGGGCGGTTTTGATTGCGGCGATCAGGTTGCAGATGCTGGAAATTCCCAGCACCGGCAACTGCGAAACCACCTTCTCGTCCACCCCCTGCTTGCGAAGATAATCCTGTCCGACGGGTTCGTTGAACAACCGCATGAGCGCCAGACACTGTTCGTCGTCGATAGCGGATATCATGTCGGTATTCCGCACGTTGTGAATCCACGGAATATGCTTGTCGCCGATACCCTCGATTCGGTGATCGCCGAATCCGCACCGCAGCAACGTCGGACATTGCTGTGATTCGGTGGCGACGACCTTGACGGCGGGTGAACAGGTCCGCAAGTAATCACCGGCGGCAATAGTCCCCGCGCTGCCCGTCGCGCTGATATAAGCGGACAACCGCTCCCCCGGCCGCGCAATCCGTTTGAAAACTTCTTCAACAATGCCGCCCGTCAGATGATAATGCCAGATGGCGTTTCCGAACTCTTCAAACTGATTGAAAATCACGCAATCAGGTCGCGTGCGGCGAATCTCCCAGCACTTGTCGTAAATTTCCTTGACGTTGGACTCGCAACCGGGAGTTGCGATCACTTCCGCGCCGATCGACTTGAGCCACTCAAATCGCTCGCGAGACATCCCCTCCGGCAAAATTGCAATCGCGGTGCATGCCAGCAACGCGCAATCAAACGCACCCCCGCGACAAAAATTCCCCGTGCTGGGCCAAACCGCTTTCTGCGACGTCGGATCAAATTGCCCGGAAACCAGCCGCGGAACCAGACATCCGAAACCCGCTCCCACTTTGTGCGCCCCCGTCGGAAAATGCTTTCCGATCAGTCCAATCACCCTCGCCTCAATACCCGTCAGGGATGATGGAAACTCGATCCAGTTCCCATTATTGAATCCGCCTCCCTTGGCCACCGGCTCATTTTTCCATGTGATCCGAAACAAATTCACGGGGTCCACGTCGTCAAGTCCGACTCGGGCCAATCGACTCTTGACGGATTGGGGTATTTTCGTCGGATCCTTCTGCTGGGCGAACGTGGGGATGACGATGCCGCGTTCACGGCATCGCTGTGCAGTCTTGTCGATCACCTTTTGGTTCACTTCCGTAATAATCTTCATGCTGTAATTACTCCTTTAATATCCAATTCCGGGTAGTGAGCGTAGATCACTTGTCAGAACGGTCGAAGAACATTATTCTACCAAGTTTCCGTCCTGGTAAAAGGATATCAAGTTTATGGTTTCATCAAAGAAGAAGCTGGTGGTGCTGGCTGTCGGTGGAAACTCGCTGATTCTTGACAGCAAACATCAAACCGTTCGAGACCAGTACGATGCCTGTCTCCAAACCTGTCAGCATGTGGTGCGTTTGCTGGATGCCGGTTACCGGGTGGTCCTGACCCACGGTAACGGCCCCCAGGTGGGTTTCATTATGCGCCGTTCCGAACTGTCCGCCCACGAACTGCACATGGTCCCGATGGATTCCTGTGGCGCGGATACTCAGGGCGCCATTGGTTATCAAATTCAGCAGGCCATTTATAACGGTACGCTCGGCCGGTCCAAACCCATTCAGGTCGTTACGGTCGTGACTCAGGTTTTGGTGGACGCCAACGACCCCGCCTTCAGCAATCCCTCCAAACCGATCGGGTCTTTCATGGATCAGAAACTTGCGGAGAGCCGTCGACAATCGGAGGGATGGCATATTGTTGAAGATGCCGGCAGAGGATATCGGCGTGTTGTGGCTTCGCCGAAGCCCAAAGAAATCATCGAAATTGAAGCCGTTCGGCAACTCGTCAACAATGACTTTCTGGTCGTGGCGGTCGGCGGCGGCGGCATTCCGGTGATCAAACAGCCCGATGGCAAGTTGACGGGTGCCGATGCCGTCATCGATAAGGACTTGGCCAGTAGTTTGCTCGCGCGAAATCTGGGGGCGGATATTCTGTTGATCTCGACGGCAGTGGAAAAGGTCTGCCTGAATTACGGCAAGCCCGACGAAAAACCGCTGGATCGCATGACCCTGGCGCAAGCAAAAAAATACATCGCAGAAGGGCATTTTGCCAAGGGAAGCATGCTTCCCAAAATTCAGGCCATTGTGGCGTTTATCGAGGGCGGCGGACAAATGGCCATTGTGACCAATCCGCCGAACCTGACGCGAGCCGTCAACGGCGAAACCGGAACCACCATTGTGCCATGACAACTCCAGAACCCAGATATGTTTCAGGATTGAAATGCGTTCGTTGTTCAGCGGAATTTCCACTGACCCGGACGAGATATATCTGCGACAAATGCGGCAGCAACCTTCAGGTCGAATACGACTATGACGCCATCCGAAAATCCTGGCCCCGAGAGAAACTACAGGCCGATTTGGATCGTTCAATATGGCGATATGCGCCGCTCTATCCCGTCAGTAGCAAAATTCCCTCGCCTCCGATCGGCTGGACTCCTCTGTTTCAGGCGCCTCAACTCGCCTCGAAATTAGGACTGCAATCGCTTTTCATCAAAGACGACGGACGAAACCCAAGTGCTTCCTTCAAAGATCGGGCCAGCGCAATTGCTCTACTGCGAGCACGTGAAACGGGATTCGATCTGGTGACCGGTGCCTCGACTGGAAACGCAGCTTCGTCCACGGCGGTGCTCGCCGCCGCCATGAATATTCGCACCCGCATCTTCATTCCGAAGACGGCGCCACGGGCCAAAGTCGCCCAGTTGCTGGCCTTCGGGGCCGAGGTTCTCGCTGTCGATGGCACCTACGATCAAGCCTTCGATCTGTGTCTGGCGGCCACACAACGCTTCGGGTGGTACAACCGCAATACGGGTTACAACCCATATACGCGCGAAGGCAAAAAGTCGGTATCCTTTGAGATTTGCGAGCAATTGAACTGGCAGGTGCCGGACCTGGTCGTGGTTCCGGTCGGCGACGGCAACATCATCAGCGGCGTCTGGAAGGGTTTCCACGATTTCCATAAATTGGGTTTTATCGATCGCCTTCCGCGGTTACTGGCGGTGCAAGCCGAACACAGCGATGCCATCGTTCGTGCTCTGGAAACAGACGGGCAGATCAGACCGGTTTCCGGCCAGACCGTGGCGGATTCGATCTCGGTCAGTTTGCCGCGCGATGGTGAAGCCGCCGTACAGGCCGTTCGAGCTTCCAAAGGATTCGGGATTCGCGTCTCCGATGATGAAATTCTGCAGGCCATTTTGGCCGTAGCCCGTGGGGCAGCCGTATTCGGCGAACCCGCCGGTGTGACCTCCTATGCCGGACTCCGCAAAGCCGTGGACCAGCGCCTCGTCGATCCCCGCTGGTCGATCGTCGTGCTGGTGACCGGCAATGGTTTGAAAGATATTGCCTCGGTGATGAAGATTTCGGGTGAACCTCGATTGGTTTCCCCCGATGCAGGAAAACTGGAAGAGATATTTGGAGCCAAACGCTAAAGTTTGAAAGCGAACGGTTCCACAGCAGAGGAGATTTTCAATGAGAAGTTTTTTGGGCAGAGATATTCTTTCACTGAAGGACTGGGAACGGGCAGAGTACTTCCGCGTTTTTGAGATTTGTGACCGGCTGGCGCCGATCGCCGTCAACCGTACAAACTCCGACTTGCTCGCCAGGAAAACTCTGGTCACGGCCTTTTATCAACCCAGCACGCGCACCCGATTGGCGACCGAGGCCGCCATGCACCGGCTGGGAGGACATGTGGTGGGTTTCTCCGACGCCAAGATGACGCGTGCGGGTGACTTTTATCAGGAGTCCATCAAGGATACCGTCCACATGCTGGAGTATTATGGCGATGTCATTGCCATGCGGCACTTCCAGCAGGGCGCTCCTCACGAAGCCGCCAAGTGGTCCAGTGTACCGGTGATCAACTGCGGTGACGGCTGGGGCGAGCATCCCACACAGGTGTTGACGGACCTGTACACCATCTACAAGGAAAAAGGCACGCTCGACGGTCTGCATTTTCTCTGCATCGGCGATATGCGGATGCGCACGATGCACTCCATCGGCTACGCCATTTCGCAATTCAATATTGAAGCCACTTTGGTTTATCCACCGGAAATGGCGCCCACCGAAGAATTCAAGAAAGAACTGAACGACCTCAACGTGCGATTCCGGGAAGTCAAAAACGCCGCCGATGCCATCGCCGACGCCGATGTCATCTACATGGAACCCGTGGTGCAGGCGGACTACACCAAATCCCGCGAAGAGAATAAGGACAACAAGGGACTGACCCCGCCCGCTTATCAGGTGACCAAGAAACTGATGAGAGAAAAAGCCAAACCGGACGCGATCATCTTGCACTCGCTGCCGCGCATGGATGAACTGCCCGCCGACGTGGATGCCACTCGCCATGCTCGCTACTGGATCGAGGCATTCAACGGCGTGGTCTTGCGCATGGCTTTGCTGGCATTGACACTGGGCGCTGTGGAGTAAGGGTTCCCCTGCCGGACTCCATTGTTGCTCGTGAGAGGTTCGCTGCATCGCAGAGAACACCTTGTCCAATGCGCCACTCTCTACGCGACATTTCCACAAACCCATTTAAGCGACAGCGTTGATTCTCCAATTCATACCCCTATGTATTTGGCGTACAAGGATTTCGCAAGCGTCGGGTTCGTTGTTCCGCCAAAGACAGCGCGGCCGGTGGGAAAAACTGCAAGTTCGCATTCATCGAGTCCGGCGGTGAGCATGTAGGGATTGCGAACGACCCAACGGGCACCGGCGCGGGTGAGTTTTTCAGCCAGTTGGTCGAGATCGAGTTCGTGGCGAGGTTGCGGATTGATCTGCACGGAGTTTCGGCCGCAAAGCGAGATGGCCTGTTGTCCGGCGTCGCCCTCGAGATAATCGAATCTCTGATCCACACAACAGCGACACGCGTGCGCACCGGAAGGTCGCGCCACAGAGATGGAATTAAAACGTCCGGCCCACAGGTCGATTTGAACGAGCCGGAGATTCACGTCCGAGTGGTTTCCGGTCAGGATTTTGAGGGCTTGGGTGGCGGAGAAGGAAGCCACTGCGCGAACGATGGTCGGAAGGATTCCATCGGTTTCGCAGGTGGGATTCAATTCGGGCGGGACGGATTGATCGAGCAGGCATCGCAGGCACAAGGTACGATCGGGGATGACGGGCATGACGGCTCCGGTCGCAGCCACGCAGGCGCTGTATATCCACGGGATGCGATGCTTCACGGCGACATCATTGATGAGAAACCGGGTGTCGAAGTTGTCGGTACCGTCGAGAATGAGTTGGGTATCGTGAACCCAGGATTCGACATTGGTCGGATTGGCGTCTTCGACGATGTCTTCGATTTGCACCTGTGAATTGATGCGGTTCAATTTTCGCCTGGCGGCGACGGCTTTGGGCAGTCGGTTGGTCACATCGTATTCATCAAACAGCGATTGTCGCTGCAGATTACTCAGTTCGACAAAATCGCGGTCAACGATTCGCAGGTACCCAACGCCCGCTCGAACCAGAATGTCAGCCAGCGTGCTGCCGATCGCACCGCAACCGATCAGGAGCGCGCGGCTTTGAGCGAGTTGCCGCTGGCCCTGTTCTCCGATGGGTTTGAATCGAATCTGTCGCGAATAGCGATCCATATTTTGTATCATCTTATTTTGGTTGTTCATTATCCACCGATCAGTTCGATTTCTACATTGATGAGATGATCACCAAGACCATCTATTTCACTTCCAAATCATCGTAACTCCTTTTACGACAATAGATTGTGTTGATTTCTGTTTCACTTGAAGATGGATTTGTTTGGCAATTTTGCATATAGGGGAGTAGCTGATAGCTGACATCTGGTGGCCAGAAGCGAAGGTTAAAAAGAGACATGCAGTCAGGAAGAAGGACTCGCGTCCGTGCTGCGCAGGGGGAGCTGACGGTCAGCACGGGCCTTCTGACGCTGGTGTGCGTGGTCGGTTGCCGTCGTACGGGTTGGAATGTACTTGCATGGTACCGACTCGACTCCATATTGGCCTTTGGAGCGGTGAACTTTCTATTTCGTGTATAGAATTCAGCGACAATCATCCGATTTCGGCACTGGAGGAAACAACGAGATGAAAGCAACGCTCACGCCCATACGGGTACTGATGGTTCTGAATGCCGGGTTTCTCGGAGTCGGTTTTGCGGGATGCGGAACCGATGGAACGCCGAAAGCCTGTGGAGAAATAACCATCCAAACACTGACCGATGACGCCAATCCGACGTTTGAGAATTTCACGGCGGACAGTTGCGCAGCCACCATCGTTGAAGTGAACGGTGGATCAGAACTTCACATCGACGTACTGCACAACGTTCCCACCCCTGTGCCGAGGGTATCGTTCGTCTTATCTCTATCGGACAGTGAATTCGTAATGGGAATACCGATCGATCTGACCCGCCAAGACGACTTATCCGTACCACCGGCATTTTATCAGGAATATGACCGAACCAGTAAAAGCGGACCGTTCTGGAGTTCCAAACGACAGGCCGGCCTCAGCGCCATTCTTCTGCTCCCTAGCAAGGACGGAACCATTGCGGCGGCATTCCAGTTCGAGGCGAACAATCCATCCACCACCGGCAACGCAGCTCGTGGAGAATTGAAAGTCTCAGGAACCTTTCGTTTTGAATGGCCGGCAGGACGTTCCGCCAACTGAATTGCACTTCGGATAATCCACACCCCCAACGTCGTATTATCCACAGGAGCAACTGTTTTTCGACACCGAATTGCGATATAGTGCACGACGCATGTTGCAAGCGAAGCCTAGTGCCATTTCAAGTAGAATCATCCCCCCGTCAGTGATTACCGCTGTTGGAATTGCGCTGACGGTGCTGAGTTGGCGGCGATGGCCGGATATTCTGATCGACTACGGTCACGAACTTTACGTTCCCTGGCGGATCGCCGAAGGAGAGCGACTTTATACCGATCTGTACTGGGTTTACGGACCGATTTCTCCTTATTTCAACGCGTTGTTGTTTCGATGGTTCGGCATCGGTTTCACGACGCTGTTCGTCTCCAATCTGGTATTAACCGCGATCGGAACGGCACTGGTTTATTTTATTTTTCGCCGATGGACCTCGCCGCTTTATGCGACCGTCATCACCATAATCTTTTTGTGTCTTTTCGCATTTAACCATCTTCAGCCGATCGGAAATTACAATTTCATCACGCCTTACACCCACAATCTGACTCACAGTCTTTTGCTTTCGTATCTCGCCCTGTCGGCGCTGTGGCGATTCTTCCGAACGTCCACTGTATTCTGGGCCGGGATGTGCGGCGCGTGTCTGGGCCTGGTCTTCCTCAATAAAATTGAAATCTTCGCAACCCTTTTTCTCGCCGTTTGTCTGGGGTGGATGCTGATCCTGATTTCTCGACCCATGTCCTGGCGCGTGATCGGAACCGGAGGTTTGACGGCCATTCTTTTCTTTGTTTTACCGGTCGCAGCCGTCGTCACGGTGATGTCGCGGCAGGTTCCCTGGCCAACCGCCTGGGACAACGTCATGTTCCAGTGGAGTGCCATCATTGACACGCCGATCACGCAAATCCATTTTTTCAAGGTTCTGATGGGAACCGACGATTCGAGCAAATCCTTGGGACAAATCCTGATTTTGACGACGGGCTATGCTTTGGCGCTGGGCGTCTTGATCTGGATCAACAGTCGAATTCAGAAGCGACTCAAATGCGTGGTTCCGGTCGGAATGGTTATCGTCGGTGCTTTGGCGGTAACCGCCTGGTGCTTTCGAGAACATCGGATTTGGATACATCTCTTTCGCCCGGTCCCTCTCCTGCTCCTGTTGTATATTCTGATCGAGTCAGCGATCTTCCTGAAACATCGCAGATTCGATCCACTCCGGTTTGAAAAGCTGACGTTCGCGGTCTTCGCCGGAGTTCTGCTGTGGAAAATGTTGTTCCGAGTTTACATCGACTCGTTTGGTTTCGCGATCGCCGGCCCGGGGTGTTTGTTCTGTTTGTATCTATTGTTGGATTCGTTCCCGGCGTGGCTTCACCGTCGCCGAACCGACATTCGATTGGTTCAGGGCGTGTTGTGGTCCGGGGTCGTCCTCGTCGTGGCTTGGCATCTCTGGATCAGTCTCGGTCACTATTTCGAAAAAACTGCCGCCGTGGGACGCGGGACGGACCGAATCATGTACGCCCCCTCTGAATCGAACCCGCTCGTTGAATCCTGGGCGACGATGATCGAGTACGTCGAAAAACACATTCCCCGGGATGCGACTGTATCCACCATCCCGGAAGGAGTTTTGTTGAATTATCTCACGCGTCACAGAACTCCTGTTCCCATCTACCATTTCAATCCGTTCGCTCTTTCTCTCTATGGTGAGGACCACATCATTGATTTACTGACGACCCACCCTCCGGACTACGTCGTG
>CAIVHJ010000061.1 GCA_903905665.1 uncultured Phycisphaerales bacterium | reverse complement strand
TTCTGGTCAACGATCGCGGCGACGTTTTGGCCCGCACCTCCATGAAAACTGAAGCCGAGCGCGGGCCTACTCATGTCATTCAGCGAATGTGCGACGTCGCCAAAAAAGTCTGCGAACTGAATGGTTGCCCGCTTCAATCCGTCGTCGGTATCGGAATCGGCTCGCCCGGTCCGATGAACATCCGCACCGGTACAATTATCAACGCCGCAAATCTTCTCGGATGGATCAACATCCCACTCCGTGATCAGATTCGTGAATTGACCGGCCGACCCGCCGTTCTCCAAAACGATGCGAACACCGCAGCCTATGGTGAGTATTGGGTCGGCGCGGGTGACCGAGTCAACCATCTGGTTCTGCTGACTCTCGGGACAGGAGTCGGCGGCGGAATTATTTGTGATGGTGAGATCATCCAGGGTCATTTCGATAACGCCGGAGAACTGGGTCACATGATCGTGTTTCCCGACGGAAGGCCCTGTAAGTGCGGACAGCGAGGTTGTCTGGAAGCCTACGCCGGTGGTTACTACATCACACAGGAAGCCGTCAGACTTCTCTCCAACGGCAAAGGTCGGGAACTCCGACAGATTTACAAGCAGAAAAATCGAATCGATGTTCCCGACGTGATCGAAGCCGCACAACGCGGGGACGAACTGGCGATACAACTATGGGATCAAGCCTGCCTGGCGATTGCCATCAGTTGTGTGAATTTCCAGCACACGCTCAATCCCGAACGCATCGTTCTGGGCGGAGGAATAGCCGCCGCAGGCCAAAAACTCCTCAATCAGATTATCGATAAATACAACCCTCTTGTCTGGAAACTGGCGGACGATCGTCCCAAAATCTGCCTCGCCTCACTGGGAGGCGAAGCGGGCGCTATCGGCGCCGCCGGATGGTTCTGGCATCTTCACCAGCAGAACTGACATGACGGATTCAGACTCTTCAAACACGTCGTCACCACACGGCTGGGCCGCTTTGAAACCTATGGCGGCATATAGCACAGCCATCCTCGCTCTGTTGATCGGTCTTGAAAGTATTCTGCTGCACAATGTATCGGGAATAATATCGAGAATGATAGTAGCTGTCTTGTTGCTCTGTTTGTCCATTGGAAACTACTTCCAATGTCGATGGTCAATGATCCTGACGTTGCTGATTTGCGGACTTCTTTGGACTTGTTTCATCGCATGGTGGATTAAAAACGAAAATCTGCCATCGCTGATCTTCCTGCTCATTCCTCCACTGGTGATAGGATTCAACCTGATCTCCCTGTTTGTCGGTCGAAAAACCGTTCCCACATCAAAACCTCACGATCCCCCAGCCAACCGTTCGTAAAGAGATTCAATCTGATCGACCATTCGTCGATGATCAAACATCTCCAGACATTTCTGCCGACCCGCCGAACCCATCTGATGCCGCTGGGCTGGATCACGGGCCAATTTCAGGATCGCTTCGGTCAATTGCTCGATGTCATTCAATGGAACCAACAAACCCGTCTGATGATCCACAACCACCTCCGGCGCTCCATCGTTGTCAAAACTGATCACCGGAACTTCCAGCAACAGCGATTGGGGCAAGGCTCGCGCCAATCCTTCCCATTGCGAAGCGTGAACGAGAATATCAAAACCCTGCATCCAGTCCGATACCTGTGAGGGAAGTACCAAACCCGTCAAAAACACTCGATCTGCAACCCCCAATGCCTGAATCTGACCAACGTACTGTGTTCTTTGTGCACCGTTTCCAATCCATACAAAACGAAGTCGGTCATCTCGACGCACTGCTGCTGCCATCGCCGGAACCAGCTGTTCATATCCTTTATTCCGAAAAAGTCGCGCCACCGTCCCCACGACCACTTGATCTGGCTCCACCCTCCATTGCCGCCGGGCCGACTTTCTTTTTTCAGGGTTGGGCGTGAACAAGTCCACCTGCATCCCCGAATAGATGGTGATGAATTTCTCCGGTCGAGCCAAACCCGTCTCAACGGCTTGAGAAGTCATGGCGTCGGCGACGCACACAATTTTGTCGGTAAATCGGCCGGCCCATTTTTCAAGAAAACGATACGCCTGACGAACCAACCACGGTTGAGTCCGGTTGAAACTCATACCGTGGATCGTATGAACCACTTTCACATCGCGAACAGACCGTGCAGCATAGCGTCCAAGGATACCGGCTTTGCTGCTGTGGGTGTGAACGATATCGGGTTGGAAATCCTGCATCACCGCACGAAGTTCTCTCAGGGATTTGAATTCTCCGACGGGATGAATCCGTCGAACCATGGAGGGAATTCGTTGAACGCGATAACCATACGACTCTGCCCGATCCCAAAGTGAACCCTCGGGCCCCGTTTCCCCGCCCGCCAACAACAGAACCTCATGACCCCGATCATGTAATCCTTCGCACGTCAACAAGGTGTTTTCCTGCGCCCCACCGACGATCAAACGTGTGATGATATGGCAAATTTTCATGGCTCATCCAATGTCGGATTGTCTCGTTCTTCCATACGAACTGGGGAGAAGGTTTGTTCCAAATCTGGAAGTTGGTCGTCGGGAGGATACTTAACCCATCGGAGGCATAATCCCTGTGGTGGCGCGGTTGGACCTGCGCGGGTTCGGTCTTTGGATTCGAGAATTTCCAGCACCTGCTCCGGCGGCCAATGACCCCGCCCCACTTCGGTCAGCGTACCCACCATATTTCGGACCTGATTATAAAGAAAACCACTCCCCTCCACATCAATCAAGATTTCTTCGTTCTGTCGAGAAACGCAGCACGAAAAGACGGTACGGACGTAGCTCCGCCTTGGGGGACCTCCGATGGGAGTCATGGATCGAAAGTCATGGGTACCGACGAAAGACTGGGCCGCTTGGCCCATCCGTTCGACGTCCAATTCAAACCGCGGAATGTGATGGACGTAACGCAAGAGCCACGGAAACGGGCGGATCGGAGTGTTGATGATGCGATATCGGTAGAGCTTGCGAATGGCATGACCTGTGGCGTGAAATAATAACGGCACATCCCGAACCTGTCTCAATGAGATATCAGACGGCAATCGCGAACCAATGGCATGCAGGAGTTTGGCGGATTCAATCGGGCAATCGGTTTTGAAATTGACCACCTGACCTTCGGCGTGAACGCCGGCATCGGTTCGCCCACTGGCAATTGAATGGACAGGATGGCGAACGACTCGTTGGAGGACTTGTTCGAATTCCTCCTGAACGGTCCTCAGCCCGACTTGTCTTTGCCAGCCGTGAAAAGCGGTGCCGTCGTACGCGAGAATCAATTGAATGTTTCGGGGGATTACAGGGATTGCAGACGTCCTCCATCAATTGGTAAATTGATTCCTGTAATATACGCAGCTGCCGGCGACGCCAAAAAAGCCACACCAGCAGCGATTTCCTCCGGCCGAGCGAATCGTCCCAGCGGAATGGTGGATCGAAATTGCTCCGCCATCTGTTGCGGAGTCACATTCGACTGCCGGGCGCGGGCGCCGATCACTTCACGCAAACGTTCCGTATCCGTGTACCCGGGCAAAACATTGTTGATTGTAATGCCGTAAGGACCGAGTTCACGGGACAGTGTTTTGGCCCAGCTGACGACTCCGGCGCGAACGGTGTTCGAAAGCCCCAATCCGACAATCGGTTCCTTAACCGCCACCGACGTGATATTGATGATTCGACCGTAACCCGCCTCTTTCATCCCCGGAACCAAAACCTGCACAAGAAGTTGATTGCAGATCACATGCTGATTAAATGTGGTCAGGAAGTCCTCCGGAGCAGCATCAAGAAGCGGACCGGACGTCGGTCCTCCCGTATTATTGACCAAAATATGAATGGGCCCCGTAATTCGGACATGCTGGGCGACTGCTTTTCGTACCTCCTCCGGTAATCCATAGTCGAGGCACAGATAATGATGCTTCTGACCCACCGAGCTATCGAGCAACGGCAAAATCTCCTGAAGCACAGATTCTGTCCTGGCCACTAATGTGACACCGGCACCCAACTTTGCCAATTCCACTGCACATGCTTTTCCAATGCCCTGAGAGGCTCCGCCAACCAGCGCCCGCCGACCCAACAAAACTCGATCCATCACACACCTCGTCCTAATGCCATAGCAACAATGCAGTTATAATGCTCACTTCCTCGCGGTTTATTCGAATTCCCGCATCATTAAACAGCACGTCTTCAACAATTCTGCATCCAGTTGCTTAATATGCCTGCGGGGGCTTTGTTCGCTCTCAAGTTCTTTTTCACCCTAATCCGCCAAACGATTAGTGTGTAGGTTTTGATCTCGCCTGACGATATCATACTTATTAGGTGCAACCACCGTGTATAATGTGGTTATAATATAATACCACTAACGGTGGGTACTTCCACGCGATTCGTTGATAGAGTGTTTCGAGCGAGGGCAGAGAGTAACGAGGGCAACACGGATCGTTGCCTGCGACAGCATTCCGAAAGGACATACTTCCTTCCATGCATCTTTTTTATACGCGAGTGGGTCATCCCCGACGCTTCAGCCTCATGTGCAGTTTATTCCTTTGCAGTGCTCTTTGCGGACGAATGAACACCCCACAGGATGCCTCCACCTTTGCCTCAACCATTATTCCCTCCACTTCCTCCGAACGGACTTCTTTTTCTTTGTCTTCTCCGACTCGTATGAACATCGACCGATTGGTTTGCGAGAATCCCCTGGCTTACTTACATCTGGCTCGACAAGCCTACCAAAACCAAATCATTGACTACACCTGCCGATTCTCCAGGCAGGAATTTCTGGATAATCGACTCGCCGACGAACAGGTCGCCGAAGTCAAATTCCGGGAACATCCTTTCAGCGTCTATATGCACGTGACACAAAACCCGGCAGAAGCACGACGGGTTTTGTATGTCAGGGAATCTAGGACTGCGAACGGACAGGAGCAGGCGATCATCCAACCCGAGGGCTGCCTGGCTCGCCTGTTCGTCCGCAGTGTGACTCGCCCGATCGACGGTCAGGAAGCTCGCAACGCTTCCCGAAGATCTATCAGTGAATTTGGATTCGCAAAGGCTCTTGATCTCATCATTCAATACACCGAAGAATCCCGCACCCAGGACCTTCTGGACCTGAAATTCGTCGGAACCGGAAAGATGGACAACCGACCGACCTTTGTTTTTGAAAGACGTTTACCCAAAAAGGAAAACGATTTCTGGCCGGACGCCCTGTTGATCTTCCACATGGATCAGGAATGGAATCTGCCTGTTGCTTGTTACTCCTACGCCGATTCAGCCGGAACTCAATTGTTGGGCAAATACCTTTACACTGATGTAAATCTCAACGTGGGCCTTAGTGCTACCGATTTCGACCCCTTGTCTTATGGTTTGTAATCCGACGGTCAAGGCACCGATCTGAAGGGTCGCATCTCCGAATCCCCTTCTCTACCCGTGGATCAGATGCAAATCATCATCTTGACCAACCACGCAGGCCCTCTTATCTTCTAGCTTCCTTCCGTTGCAATAAAAGGATTGTGTATTATGAATCTCGTTACAGGCGCCTCTGGATTGCTGGGAAGTCATATCGTGGAACAACTCTGTCGCCGGGGAAAACCGGTGCGGGCGCTGGTTCGAAAAACCAGCGATTTATCCTGGTTGCGCACCCAGCCGGTGGAACTGGCCTACGGCGATATCACGGAACCTGAATCCTTAACGGCGGCCATGCCGGATGTTCAGTGCGTCTATCACGCCGCTGCAAGGGTCGGTGATTGGGGACCCTGGGAAGAATTTCAGCGAATCACCATCGACGGAACCGCGAACGTGATTCGAGCCGCACAGCAGTGCAATATTAAACGATTCATCCACATCAGCTCCATTAGCGCTTACGGCTATGTGAAAGATCGCACCAAAGAGGCATTCGACGAGACCACCCCACTCGGACAAAACCTCTATCGCTGGGCGTATTATTCCAGGGCCAAGGCAACAGCCGAGAATCAGGTCTGGGAAGCGCAGAGACGCGGGAAATGTGCGTTTACCGTCATCCGTCCCAGTTGGTTGTATGGTGAACGTGATCGCCAAACACTCGGCCGGTTGGTTCGAAGTCTGCGATCTCAAAAGGCAAAATTGATCGGCGATGGCGACAACCGATTAAACGTGGCCCACGCCGCCAATGTCGCCGAAGCATGTATCGAAGCCGCCGACAAGGAAATCGCGATCGGTCAGGCGTACAATTGCAGCAATGACGGTTTTTTGACCCAACGACAATTCTTCAATCTGGTGGCGGCGGCCTGTGGCGCCCCGCCGGTTCTTCGACGAGTTCCCTATCGTGTCGCTTATTCGGTAGCCTTCGCGATGGAGTGTTTTTATCGCATGATGGGATTTAGCAAACCCCCTTTGGTCACGCGATATTCCGTATGGCTGATCGGCCGTCGCTGCTTTTTCGACACCACCAAAGCCCGGCAACAACTCGGATGGCAATCGACAATCCCCTATCCACAAGGCATCGAGGCCGCCGTCAAAGCCTATCTCAAATCATGCGGTGAAACCGCCTGATCGGATGCAACTTTGACTTCTTCATATAAGTTTCGCAATTGATCTTTTCCTCATCACTCCGATTCAGATTCGATTTTTTTGTACAGCGCGGTGATCATGCCTTCCCACTGACCAAACGTGGGAGTCAGTTCGTACTGTAATAGATCGTTCAACAAAATCATATCCCGCGCGGTCAGACAGTCACGAATCTGCGAAAGTTGACCGGCCACCTGATGGACGATATCCACCACCGCCACACCATCAAACGTCAATTTCTCGATATTCAAATTCAAAAGCCGAATCGTTTTCAACATGGCCTCGTGAGCTTGTGACCAGTGGGCGATACAATCGGCAAGATTTGCCACTGCGGGTTCTATCTTATCCTGTGAAAGTTGCTCTGTGATTTCTTTCTGGAGTGGACGAGTTTTCTCCAACGATTGCCGCGCCTCCGCAAGAGCGGACAGCGCCAACTCGCGCAACGGCAACGTAATGAATTCCAATTGCCGATACGTCGTCGGAGATTGCTCAAGAACGCGATCCAGTTCCGCCTCGGAAACATCCTCCCCATCGCAACGAATGGAAATGATGATCCTTTTTCGAGCGGCAATTCCCGGACGAATAAGGTCCGCCAATTCCTGAACGGTGGCAGGCAGGGGTTCGGAAGGCGTGTACGCTTCATTGTCGATGAGTACGGACATGTGGGTCTCCCGCGCGTCGCGCCCCGTTGCTTTCTTGACTCTCAAATCAGTAATTCAGAACAGGCTCAACGGGTCGCTAGTCGCATCTATCTGTTTTCGGCAAAAGGCGGTGGTATTTTCCAGTCTTCGAGAAAATGAATCAAGTTGGAGGTCCCCAATGGTCGTGGAACCGCATAAAGTTCCCCATAACGCATACCGGCGAGCGCACCTTCGACCCCCGCAATGGAGCGAATGTAGTGATCCAGACGCTCGAGCCGATCCCCGTCGAACTGGGAACGATAACACGAAATGGCTTTGATTTTGGTTTCGATCGTATCGGAAATGTCCACCACAAAACGCGACGGAAAATGATGTATCTCCGCCGACATCGGTACGGGTCGATAGATCAAATGATCCACGCGAAACGGAGCCGTATCCCCAAATCGTTCATCCCACTTGGTCAATTGGGAATAAAAACGCGCTGCCTCAGTGATCAATTGAGCCTGATAGTGATCCGGCGAAGCCGCTGGCGTCCGGCCGAACATTCCGACCAGTATCCTGGGTTTCACCTTGCGAATGACCGTAGCCACGGCGTAGCGAGAAGCGGGCGTGTCCATCAGTTCCCGATTGGTCAGTTCCAGTATTTGCCAAAATTGAACACCCAGCACTTCAGCAGCATGGTGGCTTTCCTGAATGCGCGTTTCGACCGAACCGTGCGGGGTGGGTTCGCCATTGGTCATGTGCAGGATGCCGACCTTGTAGCCCTGACGAACGAGCGACGCGATCGTTCCCCCCATCCCGATCTCGACATCATCCGGATGTGGAGCAGTAAACAATATGTCCACACTTGGAACGTTCATCTGCACATATTGTAGCGAGTTGACCCGGCGCGTAAAAAAACCCGCCAAACGACGGGTTAAAAAAATTGCGGCAACCACCTACTCTCGCCTTTCGACTACCATCGGCCGTGAGGGCTTAACTGCCGTGTTCGGGATGGGAACGGGTGTTTCCCCCCACGTATGAATCACCGCAATAATAATTTAGCATACTTACTCGATTTGTCAAGACACCTAATGTATTTATTAACAACAACTTACAGTTTGACTCGTGCTGGGTGGCTACTGGTTCTCATCTCAATGCCAATACCACAATACCATTAGTCGTGAGGATCATTGAAAGATAACGACTTCTCGTCGGGTTTGAGATAAGTTCTCATTGACAGTTGTCCGAAAATAACTGAGACTACCTTGAGGCCCAAGACATTCGGAATGTACCCGAAAATCGGATGAATACCATGCCGGAAAAACCCCAACCCACTGATTCCGGTCGCAATACTTCAAAGCCGACGACACGCGCCGATCAGGACCTTGAGGCCCTGCTGGAAAAAGCCGAACAGAAACGTACCACACAACAAGCTGCCGCTTCGGATCCCTACCGGCAAATGGACCAGTTGGATGTTTTCCGCTCGCGAATGCGACAAATCTACATGCCGGTTTTTGAAGATATCAAATCGAAATACAATCCCCGCGGGGTAGAAA
Organism: uncultured Phycisphaerales bacterium; assembly: GCA_903905665.1. Taxonomy (GTDB): domain Bacteria; phylum Planctomycetota; class Phycisphaerae; order UBA1845; family CAIVHJ01; genus CAIVHJ01. The sequence continues at coordinate 2,497 of CAIVHJ010000061.1, read as the reverse complement.
TGGATCTCGACGCCGATGAATTTTTGGGTGGTGGAGCGCATCTGAGGATCAAACTCCAGTATTTCGAACATGTTTTGAAAATGGAAGGGACCGTAGGACGTGGCGGTGTGGCTTTTTATCTGACGCGAGGCACAGGGAATAGCAATGGGGGTGCCATGGAGAGCGGCCCAATGTTGCGAATCCGAAATCTCAGCGCCGAGGATTTTAGACAGTTCGTTGTGGATCACCTGATGCTGCTGCTCAAAGAGTCGCTTCGAAAAGGTTGAAGCCGCTCCGCTGGCTGCGCGGACAATTCTTTTCATTCTTCATAAATTGGACCACGAGTAACCTTTCGGTCGAGTATCATGTCAGATTCAGTCACGGTGACATTTGATGGTCAGGGCGGGATGGATTCTTTGCCCCCCATCGCGGTGCCTGCGCGTCTCGGTCATGTGCGGTTGCTTCACGAGATCGGGCGGGGCGGGATGAGCGTCGTTTGGAAGGGAATCGACGAATTTCTGAATCGGAACGTGGCAATCAAATTGCTCCACCATTCTGCGATAAGAGCCGAAACCGAAATCCGACGTCAGTTCCTCGAAGGAGCACGCGCAGCCGCCGCCGTCAAACATCCCTATATCGTCTCCGTTTTTCATGCTGACGAAATCGACGGAATGATGTACATCGTGATGGAATACGTCGAAGGATTCACTCTCGCCGAGGTTTTGCAGCGAAACCTTCGCATCGAACATCGTCCGGCGGCTTTGATGATCGCCAGAATGATTCAGGCGCTGAGTGTCATTCATGAGGCCCAGGTCATCCATCGCGATCTTAAACCGAGCAATGTGCTGTTTAACCGAAAAGGAGATTTACTCGTCTCAGATTTCGGACTTTCCTATCAAAAAGGCCGCCTGAATGGGGAAACCCACACCACCAGCGGGACACCCCCCTACATGGCGCCCGAAACGTTCACAGGAGATTCGTCTTTTCAAAGCGATATTTACGCCGTCGGAATCATTTACTACGAACTGCTGACGCAGCAACGCCCATTTACTGGGCGATCAATTCTGGAATATCACCTGAAGCATTTGAATGATCCTCTTCCGATGGAACCGCTCCTGCAGGCTGGCATCGGGGAAGACGTGCGTGAAATCATCCAGCGAGCTATACACAAGAAAAAAATGTTTCGCTACAAATCAGCCACTCACATATTGCAGGCCATCGAGGGTCTATACCCCGACTTGCTGAACGATGTTCACCTCGATAATGCACTGAAACATTATGTTCTGGATTACCGACCGAAGACACCCGATTCCCATCAATCCGACCTGACCAAAACCCCGCAGACCCCCACCTACTTCGACGTACTGTCTCAGCGAGCAGACCAGAAGCGCCTGCAAAAGCGACCCCCTCCAACAGAAAAGAAATAAAACTCACGCACCGAATTTTTCGATGATTTCCTTCTTCTTCAGACCGAGAATTCCATGCTTCTGACCCACTTTTTTGAACGCAGCCAAGCCCTTGTCCAAATGCGCCTGCGTATGGGCAGCCGACAGTTGTGTCCGAATCCTGGCTTGCCCCTGCGGAACCACCGGAAAGAAAAATCCCACAACGTAGATGCCCTCAAAAAACAAATCCCGCGCCACGTCCTGAGCAAGTTTCGCGTTGTAGAGCATGACCGGAACGATCGGGCTTTCGCCTTCCTTGATGTCCAGACCCATTTCGGTCAAACCCTTTCGCCAGTATTGCGCATTCCATTCGAGCCGATCGCGCCGCTCGGTGCTTTTGGAAATCAAATCAAGCACCCGATTGGCTGCAGCCACGATGACCGGCGGCATGGCATTCGAAAACAGGTACGGTCGCGCTTTCTGGCGACACATCTCGACCAATTCCTTGCGCCCGCTGACGCACCCCCCGGAAGCCCCGCCCAGCGCCTTACCCAGCGTCGTCGTGATGATGTCGATCTTCCCCATCACACCGCAATGTTCATGCGTCCCCTTGCCGTGTTTTCCGATGAACCCGCTGGCGTGTGAATCATCCACAAATACCATCGCATCATATTTCTCCGCCAGCGCCACAATCTGGTCCAGTTTGACGATATCCCCGTCCATGCTGAACACCCCGTCGGTGATGATCATGCGGAAGCGTTTGTCCTGATGCAGCTGGAGTTTCTCTTCCAGGTGCTTCATATCGGAATGCTTGTAGGTATCCTGCTGCGCTTTGCAAAGCCGAATACCGTCCACAATCGAAGCGTGCACCAAGCGATCCGCGATCATCACGTCGTTTTCGCCCAATACCGCCTCGAAAACACCGGCATTGGCGTCCATGCATGACGGGAACAAAATCGTGTCCTCGGTCCCCAAAAACGCCGTCAGTTTCTGTTCGAGCTCCCGATGAATATCCTGTGTGCCGCAAATGAACCGCACGCTCGACATTCCGTAACCTCGCGCACCCAGACCGTCGTGAGCCGCCTGAACCACATCCTCATGCGACGAAAGACCCAGATAATTGTTCAGATCGG
>CAIVHJ010000060.1 GCA_903905665.1 uncultured Phycisphaerales bacterium | reverse complement strand
GCAGACCTACGAAGGCTTTATGAACTACGAGAGCCGCGGTCGCACCGGCGAGTATTTCACGATGGCCCGCGGATGGTTCCCACAGGAGGGCGTATCAATGGCGATCATCACGCCGGCCATGATGGACAACGCGGTCGGCATGGTGCGATTCATAGGCTCTGTGATACCGCTGGCGGCATTTGACTTGGCGCTCGAGGGTAACGACCAGCTCATGTGTACCTACGGCAGGTTTGGCCTGAGCGACGGATGGACGCCTTTGTCCGGCAAATTCGTTCCATTCGACAAGCCGCGTGTCGTCGTACAGATAGACAGCCAGATGCCGTTCCCAAAAGGCGACACGGTGAAGCAGACGCAGGCGATCATGCGGTTCTGCAATCAGATGAAGATTGGTGCCGGCTGGACGTGCGTGGACCGCACCGGCAACGGGTCTGGCGTGCATGACAACCTGAAGAATTTGTTCGGCAGCGACGTGCTAGGAGTGAACTACTCGGAGATGGCGACCGAAACTCACGTGCTTGGAGATGAGACCAAGCGGGCCAACGAAATGTATCACGGGGTGGTCACCGAGCTGATCTTCGGACTGGCAAAGCTGCTGGAGTTTGGTTACCTAAAAATCAGCCCCGGCTTCCGCCACGAACAGCTTGTTCGAGAGGCCACCGGGCGCCGGTACAAGCAGAAAGGCCGCGGGCTGGTCCGCGTAGAATCGAAGTCCGAGTATTGCAAGCGCACTAGGCAGAAGTCACCAGATGCCCTTGACTCACTTAGCCTTTTGGTGTTTCTGTTCCGCCAGCGATCGGGATCAGTTCCAACAATGGCCACGCCAAAAGTGGAACGCACCCCACGCGATCGCCCCATGCGCGGGATTGAAAAAATGGAATTTATCGACTTCTCTGAATGAACTTTTTACCCTTTGGTGTAACGGTAGCACAGGGGACTTTGACTCCCCTAGTCATGGTTCAAATCCATGAGGGGTAGCCAAATTACCTATTGACACGTCTATGCAAATAATTTATTCCCCCTCCGTGGCTAAACCTATCATAGGCATGGTGCCGCCCGGTGGCTTCCACTTCTACCAAGGCGACGTGCGACTTTTTGCAGATACTATCGAAGACCTTCGCAAGAAGGTCACGGATTTTCGTGCAGAGAACGGTATCCCCAACACGACGACGTACACCGACGTCAACGATTTTATTTGTGGGACTTACCCGGATTTCTGTCACCACGTTGACGAGGTGACGATCAACCTGAGCCACACAAACTGGACTTCCTCAGAGCTCACCGCCGACATTCAGGTATGGGCAAAAAATATCCTTTCCTCTGCTAGGGAACATCCTTTGGTAGGCGACGAGTTGGCAGAGGCCCGGGCAAGGATCTGTTCCGGCTGCATCTACAATGTCAACTGGAAGACAGGGTGCTCTTCCTGCATTTCCGCAACTGAACGCTTGTCAGCCAGCATCAGACAGGCTAGGGATACTGGATCAACTCCTGCCCTCGGAGGTTGCACGATTCTACGGCACGACAACCGTGCCGCGGTGTTCATGCAGCCCGAGGACCTTGCAAAATCTTCTGATACTCCTACTCACTGCTGGCTCAACAAATAAAATATGGCAAACGTCAACAAACCCCTCAGCCCGGTTATTACCGATGCCTTTGCACACCGGGCTCCAAAAGCTAGTGAGCCGCACGACAAGCCTGATGTTCTCAATCTTGACATTGTCACTCCTACCAATTCGACGGTCGATTACGTTGACAAAGACACACTGCAGGTTCGACGAATGTTCAAGGATGCGGCCGGAGCTTGGAGTGCGTATCGCCGGCTCAAGCAGCAAAATGTTGAGCGCAATAAAAAGAATCAGCTCATCCAGAAAAAACTTAACAACGAGACTCCATACAAACCAAAGTTTCTTGAGAGCATGGGGCAAGATTGGCGATCAAACCGCCCGACCGGATTTCTTTCCACAATGGTCAGCCGCATCCAGCCTCCTTTCCGTGCGGTCATTGAGCAGGCTACGACCCTCACCTATAGCAAGTATCCAATGGATTCCCCGGATTCGGAGAACAAGACAAAGATTTTCCGGGAAGAAGTCACCAAGTGCATCCGTGCTTGGGGAGGATTTGACGACTTGGTTGCCCAGACGACGCACGAGAATACTTGCTTTGGATATTGTGGATGGGTGTGGGACGATCTGCGCGATTGGAAGCCTGAGTTCCTGCGGCAAGATTACACATTCTTCCCGATTGAAAGCCCTCAGGAGACGAGTCAAACCCAAATCTTTGGTCGCAAGAGACGTTACCAGATTGCTGATCTTCTTCCGGTGCTGGAGAACCCTCCGCTTTCCGCTTCCGCGGGTTGGCATATCAACAACCTAGTAAAGGCGATCAATAACGCAATCCCTGCCGGCCGTACACTGGATGCCGACGACGATGCACGCCGTTACGAAGATTGGATCCGTGAAGGCAGCTACGGCGCCAGTT
>CAIVHJ010000059.1 GCA_903905665.1 uncultured Phycisphaerales bacterium | reverse complement strand
TCGAAGTCGGCGATGACTCCATCCTGAAGGGGACGGATGGCGCTGATGGAGCCCGGAGTTTTGCCGAGCATTTTTTTGGCTTCGATCCCGACGGCGTTTCCGTTTTGGAGAACTTGGCTGGTGCCTTTTTTGACGGCGACGACGGAGGGTTCATTCAGGACAATTCCCTCGCCGCGCAGGCAGACCAGGGTATTGCAGGTTCCCAGGTCGATACCCATGTCCACACTGAACATATTGAAAAGAGCATCAAAGACCATAAGCGGTCCCTTTTGTGACGATTGTGGAAGTGAGTGGATCGTCTCGATCCGCCGAAAACGCCGGCGTGCAAGATGTGTTCCGGTACGACCGCGCGAAGTCCAAACCGCAATCCATCATCGATCCGGCATCACTCATCAGGGTCCCGTCGGAAACCAGGTTCCCAGCATCGTGTGGTTGAGCCACGCCATGTACAACGTACCAAAGAGCACAAAACCCGTTGCGAGGATCACGAACACGGTGTAAATCGTGCTGGGTGGACTGATTTTGATTTTCCCGACGGGGCCAACATCCGCCATAAAAACCTACTCCTTGCAGGAGGAAAAAGCCGGGCTTGATTCGTCCTTCCAGAGTCCGTGCAATTGTACCTAGTTCATCGCGAGGTAACTGCTTTCCTCCGCCACCAGATCGCCGATGCGAATCTGTCCGACAAGATTTTTGAGTTTTCCAGCGGCGGATTTAGGAGTCACGTCGCCGACAATAAGGTCGCCAAGATAGCCCTGATCGTTGTAAATAATGAAGACCATTCCGGATTCAACCCCATCGTCACTGCCGATCGACATTGCGGCGTAATCCTCGCGGATTTCCCTGATTTTTCCGATCATTGGTGCGACTTTGGCCGGGGTGGCCGCGCGAATTTTATCCGTCGGTCGTGTGACGGTTTGTTCTTCCAGAGCAGTGGTTTGCAGGTTGAATTTTTTGAGAAGCTTGTCCCGTTCGCTCTTGAGCAAATGGATGGCTTGTTCCTGTTGCCGGGATTGCTGTTCCATCACAATGAGGGTGGCGACTTTTTCATTATAGGCGTTGTTGAGATCGGCGTTTCTTTTTTGGAGATCGAGGTTGGTTTGTTCGAGTTGGTTGCGGTGTTCCCTGGCCTTTTCAGCGCCGGCCTGTGCAATGCTGAGTTCGGCGGTTAATTGTTTTAGGGTGGCATCTTTGGCTGCGGATTCCGCTTCGATTTTCGCAAGCCGAGCCTTGGCTTCTTCAAGCTTGTCTTTGTCTTCCTTTGCTTGTCGGGCCAGATCGGATTTTTCTTTTTCCAAATCCTGACGGTCGGCTGCTGCTTTTGCAGCTTCCGCCACTTTCGCGGCGATGATGTTGCGACTGTAAGTATCCGTCATTTGAGCGGTGGTTTTCCATTTTTCCGCCTCGTTTTTCCAATTCGGTATCCCGGCGGAAAACTGGACGGTCATCATGGTGAAGGCAATACTGAAAATCACCAAGAGCACTACGAATACCTTAGTCAGCGTGTTCAAGACGGAATCTCCTTTGATTCAAGGCGTTACGTATGATTTTGCAGGCAAATCGCGGAGAATTCAAGCGTTCGTGACCAATTTTCTTTCTGCGAGACACATTTTCCGGCTGGCGATACCGGATGACTCGCTTGTTTCCATTGCTGTACCAAGAAGTTATGCGATTTTCAAGGAGACGTCAATACATGGACTTGCATCAGCCGGATTCTTAAGGCAAAACTCTTCCCTGTCCAGCCGTTCGGATTCGGGAGAGGGGTTCGATGTGGGATCTCCAGTTTGACTGGTCTTTGAGTAATGATGAACATGATCTGTTCGTGATTTTCCGAACCGGTTTATCCCCACCCCAATTAAACGACGGGACAATCGTAACTCCAGTCAGAGAAACAGATTAAAAGCATAATGGAGAGAACTCTTGCAATAGAGTGCTGTCTGGTCAGAAGCGTCTCGATCGTTGTTCGAGAATGGCAGATTGATGATATCGAGCCTTGAAGGTGATCAGCCCGAACGGAATCAACAGATAAAATAACCACTGGATGATCCCGCAGGGATTGGAACTCTCCATCGGCTGGTTCCAGGGGGTGCCGATTTCCTGTCCGTACAGTCGGGCGGAATCCACGCAAGCCGACACCCCGGAATCCAGAAGTTCTTGCTCGTCAATCAATTCCAAAGTTTTCAGAGACTGTGGTGAGTCAAGATCGTCGATGTCAACGGCTTGAAAAGCGAGATCGGACAGCATCCAGACGCGATCCTGCAGCAAGTCGGCCCGGCGAACCAGCCCCGTGTGTTCGATGGTTCCCCGTTCGGCGAGAGAATCGTTTTTCATTTCGATCAACTGCAAAGCGTCCCGATACTCACCCTGTTGTTCGTCGAACCAGGCAAAGGGGAGGAGGATCAGATCGGCATCGTCGATGACTTTTAGCGCCTTTTCGTCGACTGTTGCAGATGAAAAAGTATCGTACGTGCCGCTCTCACCGATGACGATTCGAGACAATTGCAACGGATTCTCAAGATCGGCGACATCATATAGCGACACCGCCGGACGAAAACCGTTGGTATCGTCGTAGCCGACGCCCACGAGGCGATCACCCAACGGAACGAGGTGCGTGCTATAACCCGGAACCTCGAGCGAACCGGATAGTTTTGGATCGACGGGATTCGACAAGTCCAGCACAAAGAGGGGATCCATCTGCATGTAGGTCACGGCATATCCGCGGATGCCGTCATAGCGGACCGCTTGCAGAGTTTCGTTCGTGACGATCGGTAATCGGGCGAGTCGTTTTACATCATCAGGGTTACTGACGTCGTAGGTGTACAAGGCTGTAATCGTGTTCCAACTTGTCTCATCGGACTCTTCGGAAACGATTCGAAAGGTACTTTCGTAGTGATCCGCGAAATAGCGGTTTTGTACCAAACCGGGAACCCGGAATTGATCTCTGGGTCGAATATCCCCTGAAGGATCGGTGATGTCCACGTAGGTGACCAAGGTGGTTTCGCTCATTTCCGGGTCGTTTCCGATGATGTACAAGGCTTCGTCGGTGACGTGGAT
>CAIVHJ010000058.1 GCA_903905665.1 uncultured Phycisphaerales bacterium | reverse complement strand
TGCCGACGAGAGGTCGGCGCGACGATGGAATACGCCCGAAATTATTTATCCGCGTCACGTGAAAAATCATCACGACCATTCCTTAATTCGGCCTGACGTTCGTGCCTGAGAATCGGAACCTCGGATCAGGATGCATTGTATCAAGAGGCTGAGATGCGACACGAGTCGAGAAGAAGGACTCGTGTCCCTGCACACACAGGCCCCCTGCCAGCCCAAGGATGGGAAACAATCCCTACTGGCGTGGGGGGGGCTTTGATGGGTGGTGCGTTTGCTGAGGAATCAGAATATTTCAACGACATTTGGTATAACTCCTTGTTTTGCGGAAGGTTGGGTTGATTTCAGTGTCACTTGAAGATGGGTTCGTTTGGTAATTTTGCATATAGAGGGAGAAGGGGGAAAATTATGAATTATGAATGAGGAATTATGAATTAAGAACATGGGTTGCCAATCCCCCCCAACGCATCCCTTCGAGATGGTTGCCTCACAAATAAATCAAAGACCGTATCCATAGCCAAGAAAATCCGTACCTTGGCTCATCGTCAGCCTCAACTTATGCCCCTCACCCTACCCTCTCCCCTGAGGGGAGAGGGATCGTAATAAGTCTCACTATGTAAACTTACTCAGTGGTCTGTTGCGTCAGCATTAAGTCGGTAGCCGGGAAGGAAATAGAAATACAAAATGCGGAATTCGGAGTGCGGATTTCGGAATGCAGAGCCGGAGAAAGATTTTACCGCAGAGATCGCGGAGGACGCAGAGAAATTGAAAATGGAAAATTGAAAATGAATTCAACCGCAGAGATCGCAGAGAACACAGAGGAATGGGAAATTGAAAATTGAAGATGGGAGAAGGGATTCACAGCAGAGGGCGCGGAGATCGCGGAGGAAAATTCAAGAGGGGGAAGAGAAACGTGAAAAGAGAAAAAACAAGAAAGAAAAAAAGGCGGTGAGGAGCGATCGTGCGTTGGTTGGGCGTCCGCCAAACGGCAAGCCGGATCGAAGATTGCTTCGCTAATTCGTACTCATACGGATTATGGTTCATTAGTATCGCAGCGACGCGCAGGCTGAAGCCTGCGGCTCTTTGGTTTTCGATTTTCCCAACGCACAAGGTTCATTTGGAATCCGTATCAATACAGGTTGAAAATATTGGTCGGCTGGTTGAGGGATGAATTCAATCATTGGTCGGTGAGAGATGGGGGCTACGAAAACCGGCGGTCGTTTTTTCGTCTGACGATCATCCCAGTGGAAGTCGGGTCCGATCAAACCAGTTTTCCCAGATGATCCGAATTTGGTCTTTTGTGTAGTCGATGCCACATTTTGGACATTGGGATTGATCCGGATGATCGGCCAACGAAATGCCGCATCGTGGACATATTGGGTGGCCCGCAAGGACGCGTCGTTTCAAGCGTCGCGTAAACCACCAGAACGGGCCCCAGAGAAAAAAAGACGGCAACGCAACCATTCCAAGCAGCAACCAATCGCCGGCGTCGTGTAAGGCCGGTATCAACCAAACCATCAAAGCAAGTGCCACGAGCAGCAGACACTGGATCAGCACCAGTATTTCCGTACGGCGGACCAGAATCAATGGAGCGCCGGAGAATTGCAGTCTTTTCACGCTTCGGAGCGTAAGAACCAGCGAGAATTTATCCGTCAGGTGGCTGATCCATTCCTGCCAGACGGTTTTGATTTGATCGGTGTCATAATTCAATCCGCACTCCGGACAGTTGTGGGGCGATGGCAAATGGATCAACCAATATCCGCAACAGGGGCAAACCAAACCATTCTTGTCCAGCACTTTCTTTTTCAGCCGAAATTCCGATATCACGAGACCAATATACAACGGAATGGAACAGACAAAAGCCAACAACATCATCGGCCAAAAACGTTTGATCATCGACCACACAAGAACAGTATAGAAGTTTGCCAACCGCGGGTAATCGATTTCGAATTGTTCGAAAGTCCCCGATAAAATCCAGGGCAGGATCACACCAAACAACACATTCAACAGCCCGGAGACGGGTATCAGAAAGTACAGAACCAGCGCGATTCGCAGAACGGTTTTTCGACGACGAGCGACCAGTGTCGGCAGCCGGCCGGTCATCATGTGCTTGTACTGACTGCGAGGAATGATGTTCTCAGTTAAGGTCCCCATGTGTCCACTCTATGGAATGGAAGTCGAACATTACGATTCTGACCATTGCACCGGTAGCAGCCGACGTTCCGTCGGCCAGTTGAATTGTCATTGTTCATCTCCGGCCATTGAGAGGCAAGCCGCTACATACAACATTCATCATATCGTCTTGCCCGGGATTTTTGCGCCGCGGTCTTTGGCGACGGCGAGGGCTTTTTCGTAACCGGCGTCGGCGTGGCGGAAGAGGCCCATCGCCGGGTCGGCGGTCAGGACGCGTTGGAGTCGTTTTTCGGCGGCGTCGGTTCCGTCGGCGACGATGACCTGACCGGCGTGAATCGAATAACCAATTCCCACCCCGCCGCCATGATGGACCGAAACCCAGCCGGCGCCGCAAGCAGTGTTGAGCAGCGCATTGAGGATCGGCCAATCGGCAATGGCGTCGGAACCGTCCTTCATCCCTTCGGTTTCACGATTCGGACTGGCTACGCTTCCGCAATCGAGATGATCCCGGCCGATGACGATCGGGGCGCTGACTCTGCCGGTTCGAACCAGGTCGTTGAACGCTTTTCCCATTTTGGCTCGTTCGCCATATCCGAGCCAGCAAATCCGCGCGGGCAGTCCCTGAAACGCCACCCGTTCACCGGCGAGTTTGATCCAGCGACACAAATGTTCGTTGTCGGGGAACGTCTCCAGCACGGCTCGATCGGTGGCGGCGATGTCTTTGGGATCACCGGAAAGCGCCACCCAGCGGAACGGACCCTGTCCTTCGCAAAACAGCGGCCGGATGTATTCGGGCACAAATCCCTTGATGTCGAACGCATTTTTCACGCCGATCTGAATCGCCTGGCCGCGAATGTTGTTGCCGTAATCGAACGCGATGGCGCCGCGTTTTTGCAGTTCGAGCATCGCCTGCACGTGCTCGCCGATTGCGCGCATGGATTCTTTGATGTAACGACTGGGATCGGACTGCCGCAACTTCAACGCCGCTTCATAAGACATTCCATTGGGAACATAGCCGTTGAGGGCGTCATGCGCGCTGGTTTGGTCGGTGACGACGTCGGGAATGATGTTTCGTCGGATCAGTTCCGGGAGGACGTCGGCGGCGTTGGCGATCAGACCTACCGAAAGCGATCGACGGACTTTTCTCGCTTCGTCGATCCACGTTAGCGCCTCGTCGAGATGGTCGGTGAGTTTGTCGCAGTATTTGGTTTGGATTCGCCGCTGGGCGCGAGCGGGATCGACCTCGACAACAAGGGCACATCCGTTGTTCATCGTAACCGCCAGCGGTTGCGCGCCTCCCATCCCACCCAAACCCGCCGTCAGGACAAACTTTCCCGACAAATCGCCTTTGAAGTGTTTTCGGGCGAGCGCGCCGAAAGTTTCGTAGGTTCCCTGCAAAATGCCCTGCGTGCCGATGTAAATCCAGCTTCCGGCGGTCATCTGGCCGTACATGGTCAGGCCCATCGCTTCGAGCCGACGGAATTCATCCCACGTGGCCCAGTGCGGAACGAGCATGGAATTGGAAATCAAGACACGCGGGGCGTCAGGGTGGGTCTGTACAATGCCGACAGGTCTTCCGGACTGGACCAGCAGCGTCTCGTCGTTTTCGAGTTTTTGGAGCGACTCCACGATCAAATCAAAATCGCGCCAGGTTCGCGCCGCCTTGCCGCTGCCGCCATAAACAATCAACTGGTCTGGATTTTCCGCCACGGCGGGATCGAGGTTGTTCATCAGCATCCGCATCGCGGCTTCCTGAATCCAGCCTTTGCACCGGATTTGCGACCCTCGCGGCGCCTGCACAGTTCGGGGCGTACCGATGTCCACCATGAGCGTGTCCTTTCATTCAGATGGGAAGGCGAATGCTACGATTTCGGGAGCAAAGATCGGGTCTGCGGAAGAATCTGCATCGTACTTAAGGATTCCTGATCGGCGGTAAAACTCCCGAACAAAAATTTGCCTCGTGGTTGTTCCAGCAGCATCATGGGCTTGGACCATTTCGCGCAGACGGCTTCCAGTCGTTTGTGCGCTTCGGCGGCAATTTTGGCCGTCGGATATTGCACGATCCAGATGTAGTTTGGGGATTCGTTCGCGCCGGCATCATAACCCACAACGGCCATCAGAGTATCGGCATTGAGATCCAGCGATTTGGTGATATCCGCCTGCTTTCCGGCGAGCACTTCGGTGAGGATTTTGGGGGGGATGGAGTCCAGATTTTTTCGCACGACCCAGACTTGGCCCGCCAAACGACCCGCCGTCGGAAGATAATTCAACGCAGCCGGTGGATCGGCGCTGGGAATCGGCTTGACCAGACCGGCAACGAGCTTCTGAACCGAAATGCGCAAATCGCCCTGTGCGGACTTTGTGGCGGAGGCATGGACGTAGTATTTGCCCTGCCAGCAATCTCCCATGGTTCCCGTCACGTCGGTGCTGAACGAAGCCAGCGATCCGACGGAAGCATCGGGGGCCGCCGTGATCCGGCTGGTAAAAACTCCGTATGCGTCGTCGCCGAAATTGGCTTCGGCTAGGACGATTCGGGCGGTGGCACCGGTCACATTGGGAGAAGAAGACTTGAATTCCATCATCGCCACTTGCTTGATTGAATAGGATTCCATCACCTTCTTGAGCAACTGATTTTCAAGTTGATCCCACTGACCCGGATAAACCACCTTCACATTCGACGTGCGGACCCATCCGGGAATCTCGTCGGGTTTGGGCAACCAACCTGGTGCGGCGGGATCATCCTTTCCGGTGTCTGCTGCTTTGACTTCCTCTTTGGACACGGGGAGCGATGGTTTGTCCTTGGCGGCATCATGCCGGGTGAGCGGAGATGTCGATTTCGCCGGCGCAGGTGGATTTTTCTGTTCGGGTGGGGTGGAGGATTTTTGACATCCCGCCAGAACAATCGTCATTCCAATGGCCGCTGCCAGTACGATCCGATCCCATTTCATCGTGGTCCCTCCCATACAATCAGCCGTTCATTTTATGGCGTCGAAAAACCGCTCCGTTCCCGTGATCTTGAGAAGATGCCGAACGCTTCCGCTGACATTGGTGAGTTGCAATGTCCCGACGGACTTGAGAACCTCCCGAACCGTCAGAATCATGCCGAGCTGCCGGGAACTGATCGCCGGAAGATTTCCGAGGTCCATGTAAAGCACATGCCCCTCAAACGAAGATTGATATTCCTCGACGACTTCCCGAACTTGCTCTTCAAATGACGGAGGAATTTCAAGCGTCATGGACAGGGGATCGGCGAAGCGGAACATGACATCCCCTTCTCCAAAGGTAATCTGCATCGGACCGACATATACCGGTTGATCCATGAGGGGCTCCAGACAAGAGGCTATAATGAGCATTGTGTCCTTTCGGAACGAATTCGTCAACAGAAATCGGTACAAATCAACAAAGCCGTCATTCGTACTTTTCGCGGTTGGATTTCACGAATTTGTCGGTTATCGTACTGGGATGATCCGAAACCGGATATCCACCCTGCTGGGCAACCGCAATTTCATCCTGCTGTTCTGGGCCTATGTCGTCAGCGCCTTTGGGGACCACCTCAGCGAACTGGCGATCATGAAGACAATGGGCGTCGAGCAAGGCGACGAAAAAACCCGCATCGGCGCCCAGATGCTGTTTTATTTTTTCCTGCCCTATGTCTTGTTGGGGCCGCTGGCGGGCGCCATCGCCGACCGGTTTCCACGCCGGATCATCATGATCCTCGCCGACGTCGCGCGCGGTTTCATCGGAATCGGTTTGCCGTGGTATCTGCTGTTCGTGCATGATGCCCACCCGCACTGGATGATGATGCCGATTCTCGGCCTGGGTTTCTTCGCCTGCTTTTTCAACCCGGCCCGGCAGTCGCTGGTTCCGACGCTGGTCCAGGACGCACAACTCACTCGCGCCAACAGCATTCTTAACGGTCTGGGGCCGATCGCGGCCATCTGCAGTTACGTCGTCGGGGGCTGGCTGGTGGACCAAAGCTGGAACCGCACGCTGTGGGCCAATTTTTATGGCGATGCAGGAACCTATTTCTTCAGTGCCTGTTGCGTATCTCTGATTCTTGTATCCCGCCATCCCACCTGCTCCCAAGCCGTTCCATCATCAGTTCTGACGGAAATGCGTCAGGGGTTGCGTTACATCCGCCAACACCGATTTGTCTGGCAACTTATGATTTTCACCGCCACATTCTGGACGGCTGCCGGAGTTTTCAGCAGCACCCTGCCGACGGTCGTGTTCAACTGGTACGACATCCCCAAAGATCATGAATATCAGGTGCTGGGAATTTTCCGGGCGACCGTCGGAGCCGGAATGTTGCTGGGTGCCATTGTGCTTACCCTGGTCGCAGATGCTTCGAGGGGTCACTGGAACATCATTGTGGGCCTGCTGGGAACGGGGCTAGCGGTGGGATTGTTTTCACAGACCAGGCTTCCGTGGATGGGCGGTGCGTTTGGAATCATGGTGGGGATGTGCGGCGCCTGGATTTTGATCAGCGCCACGACCCTGCTGCAGCGGATCGTTCCCGATCGCTCGCGGGGGCGTATTTTCGGTATTGTCGATTTGGCCAACATGGCGGGTATGATCACCGCTACGGGTGTTTTGGGCATCCTTCGGATTCCGGGACTCGATGACGTCATCGACTGGGTTTTGCTAGGTATGGGACTGGTCATGGGAATCATGGGGGTGTTGCTGTGGCGGCATCATTTGAGACGGTCCCGGTTCGGTTTCTGGGTGGCGACGGTTCGATCTCTCAATGAAGTGTGGTGCAAATTCTGGCATCGATTGAAACGAGACGGCGTGTGCACCGTCCCACCGACGGGCCCCTGCATCGTCACCGCCAACCACCTCTCCAGCGCCGATCCAAGTTTCCTGATAGCGAGTTGCCCCAACCGCCTGTTCGGATTCATGATTGCGCAGGAGTTCTACTCGATTCCGATCTGGAAGCACCTCATCCGTCAGCTGGAATGCATCCCGGTGCGACGCGACGGCACAGACGTAGCGGCGACCAAGCAGGCGCTTCGGCAGCTTCGCGACGGTCGCGCGTTGTGCGTCTTCATCGAAGGCGGAATCTCCACGCCGGGAAACCCCCGCCAACCGCAGGACGGCGTCGCCTTGCTGGCGATGAGAACCGGCGCCAAAGTGATCCCCGCTCACATTTCCGGGGCTTCGTTCCGCGAGCAGATTTTCATGACCTATCTGCATCGGAATCACGTTCGGGTCCAATATGGCCCGCCCGTGGACCTGAGCGAGTTCACGGATTTTCGGGACCGGGATCAGGTCCGCCTCGCCACCGTTAAAATCTGGAACGCAATCGAAAATCTGGAAACTGGAAAACCAGAAACCAGCAACTAAGTTCGACTTTCGCACTTTTTAAGAGGCCCCAAAGGTGTCTTTCTATCGTTTTCTGTTGGTTTTCGAAAGTTTTGTTAAATCCCGGGACTGGTGCAGAGTTATCAAAACTTCTCCAACTGCCGCTTTTCACTGTTTTTTCAACATCGACGGTTAAAAAAAGTGCGAAAGTCGAACTTAGAACCAGATACTACCGAACCCGCCCTTCCTAGAATTATCCAATTGTCGGATTATCTCGCCAGTTGAAGCGACTGCGAACATCAAATTTCCAAAGTGTGAAAACTTTTCGGAATTGACCTGTGAGTTTTTTGGAAAGACCCCGATTTGTATACCATTTTGTATACCAGTCGGGTTTTTCGAGAAAAAAATGCGCAAAGAAAAAGCTTTTCAATCCATCGTAACTTGATCGACTGAAAAGCTTTATCGTTCACTAGTGATCCGTCATGACTCGATTTTCGGGTAAAGTCGGCGCAATTTAATCCGAGCGTCAGCCGTTGTGAACTGCCAATTAACCCGCTTATTGCACC
>CAIVHJ010000057.1 GCA_903905665.1 uncultured Phycisphaerales bacterium | reverse complement strand
TCTTCGATGGTGCGCAGGAGTGTGGCCAGGTCAAATGGTTTTGGCAGGCAGGCGTCAAAACCGCACTGCAAAAGCGATTGTCCCGCCGAAGCACGAGCATCGACGCCCAATGCAATCAACCGCGTGGTCAGAAGGTCTTCGTGGTTCCGCAGCGATCGAACCAGTGTGGCCGGTTCAAACCCGGGCACGGCGATATCGACCAGCATGACGTGCGGTCGCATTTTTTCCGCCGTCGCCCCTGCCGTAAAAATCGTCTCCGCTGCTTCGACTTCATAACGATGCGTTTCTTCCAGCGCTTGGCGGATTGTTCCCGCTGATTCAAAATCGGGCGCCACCACCAGCACCCGGGTGCAGGCGCCGTCCAAACCATGCAGCGGAATCCCGTGCATCTTCATGAACCGGACCAAATGATCCAGCGGAATGCGACGGTCTTTGCTTCCGGGGATTCGATAACCCCGCAACTGGCCGGTGTCGAACCATTTGGACACCGTTCGAGGCGCCACGTTGCAGATTTTCGCCACCTGCCCCGTCGTCAAAACTTCCGGAAGTGCCCCCATCACAATACGACCCCCATTGGCAATCCCTCAGACCGACTCTCTACTCTTGCGGGTGTCTTCCCAAAACTCACGATCCTTATAGATGGTAGATTTTGCGCGGATTCACGACAAGAAAAACTCGTAAGGAGCCTCTATAATGTGCAGATATCGGACGCACGCAGGGGTTATGGGACGATTTTGGGGTGGTTGGATGTACGATCAGGCTCTTGTTCACAGAAATGGAAGAAACGCATGATCAGGATTCTGTTGATGGAAATCGCCCTGGGGTGGTCGTTCGGTTCGATCGCAACCACAGGCGTCGTCCCAATCGGTCAATCGAATCTTGTGTCACATTGGATTCCGCCGTCGCCGGAAAATTTTTTGCGGAATTCGTACGAATGGATTTTCGAGCAGTGGATCGATGAACTCGGAAGTCCCGATTATGATCGGCGTCGGCAGGTGATGTTCCTCATGCAGTCGGGGGATGGGCTGAGTCTGGATTTGTTGCACCATTGTTATCCGCTGGTTGAAGAGCACGAGATCCGCGTTCGGATGCGCGAGGTCGGCGAACGCATTATTTACGACCGTTCACTTTTTCGGTTGGGTGGATTTCTGGGTGTCGGGCATCGCGTGATTCCGTTGCCGGATTCACTGGCGGGGAAAGGGCTGGGTGCGATGGCGGTGCAAATTAATCGGGTGGTTCCCGGCACGCCGGCGGCTCGCGCCGACCTTCAAACCGACGATCTCCTCGTGGCGGTGGACGGCCGAAATCTTTCATTTCCGAATTCCGGCGAGCAAGCCTTTTCCGAACTGATCTCACGATCTGCGCCCGGGACCACGGTGGAATTCACCGTCGTTCGCAAGGAACAAATTCAGAAGGTATCCGTCCTGTTGGGGGTCCGCCCGCCGAAATATCTGAATCCGGAGAATCCCGCGCATCTTGCCGCATTGGAAACGGCGCGCCGGGATTTCGTGGACTGGTGTGCCACACTGGAACCCTACTGATCTTGGTGTGACTCAGGAAATCGGTTAGGATGATCGACCATCATGTCTGAACCCGCATCTCGTTTCGAGTTGGATCGCCTGATTCGTCGAGTGACGCGTCTCGTCGCAGTGATTCTGACGGTATGGTTTTTGGCGTATCTGAGCGACGTGTTGATCCCGTTTGTGTTGGCGGTGCTGCTGGCGTATCTGCTCAATCCGATCGTCAACACCTTTGAAGCGCGACTGGGTCGGCGAAGCCATGCGGTGGCGCTGACGCTCGTGTTGCTGGGAACGCTCGTCGGAATTGTTCTCCCGCTGCTCGGCTGGTGGGTGGTTGCGGAAGTACGCCATACCGCGGGAATCGTCTCATCGCCGCAAGCCAAGGAAAAACTTCGCTCGACCATTCAACCGGCGCTGGACTGGGTCGGCGACACCGAGTTCACCCAGACCGTTCATCAGGTCGTCAACGATATCCAGCCGGAACAACTGCGATCGTGGCTGATTCAACTGGGACAAGCCGCCCTCCCGCATCTGTGGCAATTGACGAGTCAGGCCGCCGGTGTGATCGGAAGCTTCATCCGGGTGATTTTCATGCTCTGCGGTTTTTCTGTCATCTTTCTTTATCTGATTTTCTTGCTCATGGATTTTCGGCATTTTCGAAAAAACTGGGAGGACCAGTTACCGCCGGAGTATCGCGCGGGGATCGTGGAATTCGTTTCGGAATTCAGCCAGGCGATGGGACGCTATTTTCGCGGTCAATGCGTCGTGGCGATGTGCAGCGCGATTTTGTATTCGATCGGGTTCGGAATCGCCGGAGTCCCGATGGCGGTTCTGCTGGGGCTGTTGATGGGCGTGCTATGCATGGTTCCCTATCTGCAGATCGTCGGTTTCATTCCCGCCGTGTTGTTGGCGCTGCTGCAATCGTTGCAAACCGGCGGAAGTCCGTGGTGGGCCGCCGTCAGCGTGATTCTCGTCTTCGCCGTTGTACAAACCCTTCAGGACGGATTTCTCTCGCCGAGAATTCTCGGCGCCTCAACCGGACTGAAACCGTGGATGATTATGCTCAGCGTGTTTGTCTGGGGCAAACTGCTCGGTTTTCTCGGAATCTTCCTCGCCATTCCCCTCAGCTGCCTCGGTCTGGCGTATTACCGGCGCTACGTGCTCAAGAAAGCAACGAACAATCCTGATGGGCGCGGGGCGTGAAACGGTGAACACAGGCGTTACTTCGTCAGTGATCTATTCAGGGCTGTCTGCAGAGTACCACCGCACAGCAACGCGATGGATCACCGAAATTCGTCAGGGCGCGGGGTTCTATCACCTTTCAAGGAACCGCAGAGGTTGAATTCGATTAGTCTTCGGGAATAGTCCGACGATCGGTTCGGATCGGACGGTTTCTGAAAGCGGTTTTTGGCTAGCACTCGAACCAAAGGGATTCGCCGCCATCCTATTGGCGGAGAATAAGTTGAGCAAGGATTTGCAACTTGTTTTTGTTGTTGGTTGAGAATACACTTTGATATCATCATAGGGGAGTCCGATGAACTGTGCTGGGGATGGGGGGATGGATCAGTCGATATTTTTGAAAGCCCCGTAAGAGCGGGGAATGAATTGGGTTATCCCAATGTTGCATTCATGGATTTTAACCGGGGTGGAGGGAATCGCGGCATTGCTTCTGCTGGCGGGGTGCAATGCGGATGCAGAGGGTGTTCCGTTCGGACACGCTCAAGCCGAACCGGCGTGCGTGCTCCCGAACGATGCGGCGCAACTCGCTTCCGAGGTATTGACACTCGTCAACGAGCAACGAGCCGTTTATGGGTTAAATCCGGTCACCGAAAACCCGAGATTGGCCGATTCGGCAGCAGACTATGCCTGCGAGATGATCGAACAGAATTTTTTTTCACACGTCAACTCGACGACCGGTGCGGATTTTGAGGATCGCGTTAATTCCGGCGAATTCAAGTGTTATTCCGCGGGTGAGAATCTGGCACGGGGATCTGACAGCGCGGAGCAGGTTGTGGCGGCCTGGATGAACAGTAACATGCACCGCGCCAATATTCTCAACGATGATTTCCTCGAAATGGGTGTGGGAATCATCCGTGACGCGGCCGACGGACAGTATTACTGGGTGCAGCAGTTCATCGGCGACGACCCCCTCTACTACGATTGCGACTCCGGTGCGTCGGGGCTTGAGGCCACCGGGTATCCGGACCCCGATCCCAATCAATCAGACGATCTTCTGAATCCGCTTCATTCTCAACCGCAACTTCCCTAAGAGCCTATTGTCGCTTCAGCGGAAGTTCGTACGCTCCGAGATCGAATCCCGTAAACGACGGCACAAACGGTCAACAGCGTCACGTCCGCCGCGCCGACGCGAAGCATCCACCAGGCGACGCCGCTCCCGCCGAATCCGTAACTGTGCAGTCCGGTTCCCAATACGTAATTCACCCCCAGATAGGTCATAATGATCATCCAGAAGGCGAGGATGCTCTTGATCGTCGTGGCGAACAGGCCCCGTGCGGCCACAAAAATCCCCATTGCCACAATTGCCAGAATCAAAAACAAAACCCCCTCAAACACCCAGTCGAACCGTGGATGAATCAGGATCAACATTCCGGCAACGAGCAAACCGAACACAACATACCCATACCACGGCAGGGGTCCTCGATCCGCCGCAACGTGCAGGATCGTCAGGTATCCCAAAAAGGCGATGAGCGACCAGACTTCCTTGGGATCCCATCCCCAATAGCGCCCCCATGACGAGGCAGCCCACATGCTTCCCGTTGCGATTCCTGCAAACAACAGGATCGAACCGATATGA
>CAIVHJ010000056.1 GCA_903905665.1 uncultured Phycisphaerales bacterium | reverse complement strand
TGGATGTTCAAGCCCTGCACGACCACGCGCTTCTCGTCTGGCAGGACTTTGATCACTTCGCCGCGCTTACCCTTTTCCTCAATCTTCCCGCTAATAATTTCAACGGTATCACCTTTACGGATCTTGACTCTCATCGTTCGCTCCTAAACTGGCCTATAGCACTTCCGGGGCCAGCGAAACAATCTTCATAAAACCCTTTTCACGCAGTTCGCGCGCAACTGGTCCGAAAATGCGGCTGCCCTTGGGGTTCTGACCGTCTGTATCCAAAATCACAGCTGCATTATCGTCGAAGCGTATATAAGAACCATCTTCGCGGCGCCATTCTTTGGTACAGCGGACAATGACAGCCTTGACGATCTCAGACTTCTTGACCGATCCCTGGGGAGTGGCTGACTGCACGGCTGCAACAACAATGTCACCGATACGGCCATAACGACGGGTGGAACCACCCATGACATGGATGACCGTCAGTTCGCGAGCACCAGTATTATCGGCGACTTTTATTCGAGACTCGTGCTGGATCATGACTGGGCCTCCACAGGGGCTTCGCCAGTCCCGCTGACATCCGCCTCAGAAGGTGCAACAACAATCTCTGCAATGCCAGAATCAGCAGTACGGATTTCGTGCTTGACAATTGACTCGACCACCCAGCGTTTATCACGGGAAAGCGGCCGGCTTTCCACAATCTGGACCTGGTCGCCAATCTGACAGCTCAATTCATCGTGTGCCTTGACGCGCTTGCTTAAATGGACAACTTTGCGATAGAGTGGGTGTCGGAATGTTCGGCCGATCTCAACGACGACAGTTTTCGTCATCTTGTTACTGGTGACAACACCAGTGATTCTACGACGGTCATTCATACTTCACCTTCCTGTACAGCCGTCTGTTTAGGCTCATTCAAGATTGTCTCTAAACGGGCGATATCATGCCGCAGTTGACGCAGGCGATTGGTATCCGTTAATTGACCGGTCACCTGCTGAAAACGGAGTTTCATAAGCTCCTCGCGACTATCCGATAACTTAACCCGGATTTCTTCGACAGACATTTTGCGAATCTCCACCGGTTTCATGCCTGCTCTCCTAAGGCCACATCATGACGGGCAATCACCTTGGTCCTGATGGCAAATTTACGCCGGGCGAGACTTAATGCTTCGCGAGCAGTTGCCTCATCCAAGCCACCGACCTCGAACATGACACGGCCTGGCTTGACAACGGCAACCCAATATTCCACATTCCCTTTCCCTTTACCCATACGAGTTTCCGGGGGTTTTTGAGTATACGGCTTATCCGGGAAAATGCGGATCCAAACCTTGCCGCGGCGCTTCATGGCATGCACGAGTGTTCGGCGGGCTGCTTCTATCTGACGGGCAGTCACCCATCCCGGCTCCAACGCCAGCAAACCGTATTCGCCGAAGGAAATCTCAACGCCGCGTGATTCCTTGCCCTTCATGCGTCCACGCATTTGCTTGCGATACTTCACACGTTTTGGCATTAACATAGAATAAACCTCACTTCACAGACACCGCGGCTACTCGCTGACGTAGACGCCTTCGGTCGTCTCAATTTTTTCTTCAACTTCAGTCTTCATGTCACCATGGTAGACCCAGACCTTGACACCAATCTGTCCATAAGTAGTCGAAGCTTCGGTACGGGCAAAATCGATATCGGCACGCAGAGTCTGCAACGGTACACGGCCATCGCGCAGCCATACCGTGCGGGCCATTTCTGCGCCCGATAACCGTCCAGCGACCTCGATCTTGATACCTTGAGCACCCTGACGCATGGCTTGCTGGATGGCACGATTCATAGCGCGGCGGTAACTGATTCGGCGCTCCAACTGGTCGGCAATATTGCGAGATATCAAAAAGGCATCGCAATCCGGCGCCTTGATTTCTTTAATATCCAAATCAACCTTCTTGCCGGTCAACTCTTCCAAACTGACACGGATTTTCTTTATCCCTTCGCCCTTGCGGCCAATCAGGATGCCCGGTTTTGCGGTAAAGACAGATACCTTCAGTTTTCCGGGGTAGCGCTCCACATCGATTCGGGAGACACCCGCACGACCTGTTTCCTGATAAATCATATCGCGGATGGCAAAATCCTGACCCAGCTGCTCGCGATATTGAGCACCTTCGGCAAACCATCTGCCGCGCCAGTCCCGATTCACATTCAGGCGAAAACCAATCGG
>CAIVHJ010000055.1 GCA_903905665.1 uncultured Phycisphaerales bacterium | reverse complement strand
GGAGAGGGCAGGGTGAGGGGAAAAACAGGAGATTGGGGCCCCCCCAACCCCTCCTCGCCCCAGCGAGTCGCCGTGGCAACCTGAAAGTGAGGGAAGTTATTGGGATAAGCTCCAAGTAAGGTGTCCCTGCACTCCACTCGGCACTTCGCATAAGACAATCACAGGTGGGCAAGTTACAAGGCTGTTTCATCGAAAAGCCTGAACCTTGCCGCAGGAGGGACAGGTGACTGTTTCAAGTTCTCCTAGGACGCAGGAATGCATCCACATTGGCGTACGCTCCGCGCGAAATACCTCTCCACAATTTCGGCATTCAATTAGTTTCGAGTCAGACAAGGGGTTCAGATAATCAAAATGCTGCTGAACGAAAACTGTTTGCATTCCACTATGCCGGTTATTCTCTTTCTTCACATACTCATATACCTCACCCAGCATTTGATCTCGTTCGTTGAAAAAGCTAATCTGCTCCTCCTTGGTCATTTCAATTGAGAGGAATTCCAATCGAAGACCGTAGTTACGGGGAGTATCCAGAGCCAAGGCAATCTTTTCCAGATGGTACAAATCGCATGGAAGTGGTTTGGCTAAGGACTCAAATTCCGCGCGTTCGCTCAAACGGAGTTCTTGATTTGCGAAGAATATGACGCCTTCCCCCTTGCTCGCCTTTGCCTTTTCCACATCTGAAAGGAACTTCCCACGGACCTCTGTGTACTCTTTTGCCCCACGTGGAAAGTACACGCAGACGATCCACTCGATATCGTTGCTCTTACAAACGATATCTCTACCCCCGTCGGGACCACCCAATGGATGAGCAGGATCGACGCCTACGTAGCCACTGGTCGCCAGTAACCGCGCGGCTAGTCGCTCTGCATCGGCTTGCTCTCGATCCCACTCAAGAAGCCGATGCCATGTTTCACGTCCGCCGGGTCTTTTGGAAGTCATGATCTGATGATAACGCTGGTGGCTCGCACTTGAAAGCCCATAGAAACCCTATTTTGACCCCTGCCCCCTCGGATCAGGGTGTCCTTTCCTGCGGAAACGATGGGGCACCCAAATTTTGTAGGGTGGGCTTGCCCACCAATTCGCTTGTCAGATTCCACCCAATCCCGCAGATCAGATTTGTTCTGCATAACGACCCAGCTCGGTCTCAAAATCACGGAACGTAATATCAAAATCCCGCTCCGCAGGAGCGATGTCGCAGATGTTGTCTTCCTGAGTCATTTGGATTTGATCCACGTCGAATCGCAACTTGTCGAGTTTCTCGACGGGAAGCGGAACTTTCATGACCGTTGTCGCCATCGCTTTCGCCAGCCACACCGGCTGACTGATCAGCGGTTTCCATTTCTTCGCACCGGGAAGCAGACGCTGACAAAGTTGATAAAACTCCTTCCAACTGTACGTTCGCGGCCCACCCAGCGCATAACTTTGCCGAACCGTTTTGGGATTGCCTAGGGCCTTGACCATACATTCCGCCACGTCGCGAACATCCACCGGTTGAATCCGCGCCGAACCGTCGCCGAAATAAGGCATCGCCGGAATGAACGCCCCGCAAGCCAAAGTCTTCATCAACTGCATAAACTCCGCTTCCGGACCATGGATCAGGCTCGGTTGAAAAATCGTCCAACTCAACCCGCTGCCGCGAACGTATTCCTCCGCTATGTATTTGGTTTGATGATACTTGGTCGTCGCATCGGACCGACTCCCCAGCGCCGACATGTGGATGGTGCGATCAATCCCGCATTCCTTCATCGCCGACACCATGTTCTTGACGCCTTCGTAGTGAATCCGGCTGAACGTCTGCTCCCCTCGCTCCATGATGATTCCAACCAGATGAATCGCATGACGGCAACCCGTCGCCGCTGATCGAATCGTCTGCGGTTGCAGAATGTCGCCCTTCACTGCCGTGATCCGATCCCGCTCAGCAGGTTCCAGGTGTTCCATCAGTTTCGTTTCGTCCCGAACCAGACACACGGGAGCGTAACCGCGTTCCAGCAACTCGCGAAGCACGTATCGCCCCACGAATCCCGTCGCTCCGGTGAGCAACACTTTGCACGAACCGGTTGATTCAGGCATGGGCATCCTCCTCCAATTCGATTTTCTTAAACAGGATTCGGGCTTCACCCAGTTGATGACCCGCCGGAAGTTCAACGGAGGACAAAGACCATTGCCGGTACGCATCACCGATGTTGAGCATCTTGGCGCATTGTTCGGCACTGAACGGCAAAAACGGTTCCATCAGGTGCGTCAGTGTTCGGCACGTTTGCAGACACACATTCAGGGCCGTTCCGCAATCCGCCATATTGTCCTTCCGAGTTTTCCACGGCTGACGGGCATCGAAGTACACGTTTCCCGCTCGTGCAAGATTCATCATCTCGCTCATCGCATTTTTGAACCGGCATTGCTCCAAGTGCTCCGCCACCCGCGAAACCGTCTCTGGGCACCGGCCGATCTGCTCCCGATCCGGCAATTGCCGCTCCCCTACCGCTGGAACCTGATTGTCAAAATACTTCGCAACGAACGTCAGCGTCCGATTGAAAAAATTTCCCAGCGTCGAAAGTAATTCGCTGTTGTTGCGTTTGACGAAATCGTCAAAATCAAACGCCGTCCGCGCGGATTCCGGCGCAATCGCCGTCAGATAGTACCGCAGCGGATCGGGATCAAAATCCTTCAGATAATCCTCGATCCAGATCGCCGTTCCCCGCGATTTGGAAATCTTCTCCTCGTCTTTTCCCGGAAACTTGATGTTCAAAAACGCATTGGCGACGACCTGATCCGGCAACTGATACTCGCCCCGAACACCCTGAATCGAATCCGAATCATGCGTCGCCAGCAGCATCGCAGGCCACGTGATGGCATGAAAAATCGTGTTGTCCTCCCCAATAAAGTGGACGACTTTGCACTCCGGGTCTTTCCAGTACCGGGCATAATCCTCCGCGGACCTCCCTTGATCGGCCAACAGTTGTGCCGTGAAACTAACGTACCCGATCGGAGCGTCAAACCACACGTAAAGCACCTTACCGGCGGCGTCGGGGTCCGAAAGCGGAACTGCAACGCCCCAGTTCAGGTCGCGGGTCATCGCCCGCTCGGGTAATCCTTCCTGAATCTGACCCAGCGCAAAATTGATCACGCTTGGCCGCCACGTGTCACGTTTGCTCTCAAGCCATTCCCTAAGCCGATGCTGCAATTGGTTCAACTGCATATACCAGTGGATTGTTTCACGTGAAACAGGCGTGGCATTGCTGAGCGTACTCTTGGGATTGATGAGCAGAAGCGGATCGGTCGCTTTTCCGCACGATTCGCACTGATCCCCATAGGCATTGGGGGATCCGCAGTGATGGCAGGTTCCCGTCACAAAACGATCCGGCAAAAACTGCCCCGCCTGGGGATCATAAAGTTGCCGCGTTTTCTTTTTGACGAACAAATTTTTGTCGTGAATCTTGAGGAAAAACTCTTGCGAGATTTTCTCGTGCATCGGGGTGTAATGCGGCTGATGCGTTCCGCCATAAACGTCGAAACGAATTCCCAGACCGGTGAAAGCGTCCAGTTGCGACCGGTTGTATTTGGCGGTCAGCGCTTCAACCGTAATCCCTTCTTCACGGGCGGTTTTCAGCGCCGCCACGCCGTTGTCGTCCGAACCGCAGATGAACAACACGTCGGCGCCCGTCGCACGCAAATAACGGACATAGATATCCGCCGGAAGATACGCACCGGCGATATGTCCGACGTGCAACCGACCGTTGGAATAAGGCAATGCACCGGTGATCAGAAAGCGTCGTTGGCTCATATCATGGATATCGTAATGGATGTCTCATGAAATTCATAGCAGAACACCACCACGGTGGCAGGCGACGCGCGGGCTGAAGCCCGCGGCTCGTTAATCCATGGAAGACTCCCACCATTCCAATGTCAGCAATTCTCGATGGCCTGATGGGCAATATCGCGGCGGTACAAGGCTCCGCCGTCAAAGGAGATCAATTCGGCGACTTGATAGGCTCGATCACGCGCTGCGCGAATATCATCGCCCCATGCCGTCACCCCCAGCACGCGCCCTCCGTTCGTCACGATCTCGGCGCCGCGATGCTCGGTTCCGCCGTGAAACACCATCACATCGGGAATCTCTGACGCGCGGTCCAAACCGTGAATGACTTTTCCTTTGGCGTAAGCATCCGGATAACCCGGCGCCGCCATCACCACGCACACCGTCGAGCGCGAATCCCAGCAAAGATCAACTTCTTCCAGACGACCGTCAATCACCGCCTCGAATACATCCACCAGATCATTCTGCAACCGCGTCAAAACCACCTGGGCTTCGGGGTCACCGAACCGGCAATTGAACTCCAGGACTTTCGGCCCCCCCGGCGTCAGCATCAACCCGATATACAAAACCCCTCGGTACGTGATCCCCTGCCGATTCATTGCATCAACCACCGGAACGAGAACTTCGCGGTACACCTGCGAGAACATTTTGTCGTCGAGTACGTCGGCGGGGCAATAGGCGCCCATTCCACCCGTGTTCGGTCCCACGTCTCCGTCTCCGACGGCTTTGTGATCCTGAGCGGATTCCAAAACGTATATCGTTCGGCCGTCCACCAGTGCCTGAATCGAAACTTCGGGACCCGCGAGTTTCTCTTCCACCACAACCTTGGCGCCCGCCTCGCCGAAAATCCTTTTGACCATGATGTTCTCCAACGCCCGTAACGCCAGAGAAGGTTCATCACAAACGATCGCTCCTTTTCCTTTTGCCAAACCGGCAGCCTTGACGACCAGCCCGATGTCACGCGAAGCAATGTAATTTCTCGCCTGCGTATAATTTTCAAAGATACGTCCGTCTGCGGTGGGAATCGCCGCCTGGCGCATGAGTTGCTTGGCATAGGCTTTGTCGCCCTCCAACCGGGCGGCATCCGCCGTCGGACCAAAAATCCGAAGACCCTCCCGCTGAAATGCATCGACGATCCCGCCGCACAGCGAATCTTCCGGTCCGACGACCGTCAAACCGATGTCGTTGGCCTTGGCGAAATCCCGAAGTTTCTCGATGTCCTCGGCAGCAATCGCCACATTGGTCGCATATCGAGAGGTGCCGGCGTTTCCGGGCGCGCAGAACAACTCATCACATCGCTTTGACTTGGCGATCTTCCAGGCCAAAACATCCTCACGACCTCCGCTCCCCACAATCAGAATCTTCATCCGTCACCTTGTCTTGCCGTAGGAAACCAACTCAGGAAGCCCTATGACATTGGACTCTCTACAGAGTCCTCTGAATAACCACTACAAGTTCAGTCATTCATGACGATAGGTTTTTTTCAAATACAAGAATCGCCTCACCGGGCAGCCGCCTCTCTGAATCACCGCTGGTTTTGCTCATTTTCTCGTTCTCGGTGCGCACCGATTCCTGTCAGGCCCCGCTCAACAACGATAAACTCCGTTTC
>CAIVHJ010000054.1 GCA_903905665.1 uncultured Phycisphaerales bacterium | reverse complement strand
TGTTCGGCGCCGCAGCGACCACAGATACCCAACCGCAACAACCCGAATTAACACTGCCCGCCGCCGCAATGATTCCCGTTACTGAACCCGGCGATTGGGCAGCCATTACGTCGCAGGCGGGTACCAGAATCCTTGCGAATCCCGGAGAGCGGGGAACCCAGCGAGACGTTCTCCAGCCGGGAATCTATTTCATCAATCCGAAACTGCAAAAAGTCACGCTCATCGAAGTCGGCTACAACGAGTATTCGCAGATCAGCACCAAAGGATCGCTGAGCAAGGACATCGCGTTTCCGTCGGACACGGGTTATACCATCAACGTAGGTGTGACCGTCGTCTGGGGAATCCACCCGAAGCATGCGGCGGAAATCATCAACGAGTTCGGAAACGTGGACGGCGTCGTCGATAAAGTCATCGGCCCGCAATTGCGGTCCATCTGTCGAAACATCGGTTCAACTTATGCCGCCCGCGACTTCATTCAGGGACAAAAACGAGAGCAGTTCCAGAAGGCGCTGACGGAAGAACTGCGCCGGGTCTGTCAGGCCAAGAACATCGAACTGCTGTTGGCGCTGGTGAGGGAGATCGAGGTTCATTCCCCTGTGACGGATGCGAAAGGAATTGACAGTGGTGTGGATCTCAAGCGAACGATTCAGCAAAGTTACATTGCCAACGAGCAGAAGTTGACGAACGACAAGCAGCGTGAGGCGGAAACCGTCAAAGCCCAGCTGGATACCCTGCGCAAGAACGTGGACATTGCGCGTGAAAACGTCAAGGCGGATACCCGAATTCTGGTCGCGAACACCAAAGTCGAGGGAGAAAAAACTGCGGCGGAAATCGCCGCGCAGGCGGCGCTGGAAGTAGCAGGTATTCAGCAGCAAGTGGCAGAGCTGGAAGCCAGGCGAATTGAAATACTCGGCCAGGCCCGCGCCGACGTCGAGAAGATGAAAAACGCTTCCGAAGCGGAGGGATACAAGCGGCTCGTCCAGGCCTTTGGAAGTCCCCAAGCGTACAATCTGTATACGTTTGCACAGAACTTCAAGCCCGAATCCATCAAGTTGTTTTTTGCCGGCGAAGGAACTTTTTGGACCGACCTGACGCGATTCGAGGATGCCGGGGCCGCCAAACTGCTCCAGGCCAAAACATCGGAGCCTTCCGCGCAAAAACCGGAATCGCCGAAGGCCGAAAAAACCGAACCGGCAAAGAAATAACGTGAGGAGCGGCCGGCGGAAGTGGGGTTAAAAACGACCGAGGGTTTGTGCATCTTTCACGAGCGCAATTTCAGGAACTGGTTCGACAGGCGATTGAACAACTGCCCGATTCTTTCCATCGCTATCTGGATCGGGTCGTCGTGGACGTAGAGGACGAACCCACACGCGAAGTCTGTCGCGCCACCGACACGGAGCACCCGTCGGAGTTGCTGGGGTTTTACGAAGGGGTGCCGCTGACGGAGCAAAGCCTCGACCACCCCCCGATGCTGCCTGATCGGATCATTCTCTACCGTCGCAACATCGAACGAACGTGCAACGGGCGGGAAGAAATCATCGCCGAAATCCGCGACACCGTTCTACACGAAATCGGCCACCACTTCGGTCTCGACGAAGACGATCTGGAAGACCTTGGCTACGGATAGACCCATTCTCGCGTGTGAAAACAACCGGATTGGGTTATCATACCGGAGATTATGAATACCCCGACCGGTCATCTTGCAGCAACAGATCCCGCTGACACGCCTTTCCGTCAGGACACCACACCCGGACTGGGTTTGGTCGGCGCCCTGTTGGGCGTGGCGTTTGTAGTCGCCAACGGGATGCTGGCGCTGGGCGTGCAGCATTTCCTTTACTGGACCGGTGGACTGGCTGCCGTCTGTTTTATCCCAATGATCTTCTGCAATCTGACCGGCGGAACCCGCAGAAGTCGTTTTTGGTTCGATCTCCTGCTCACGTTGACGTTTTTCAACTTCAACATGTGGGCTTTTTCGTATCTGGGCAGCCTGATGGCTTATCTGGGGTTGTTTTTTTTCGCGTTGTTCAGTTTAAATCTGGGCGCCGCCGTTTTCCGTCTGCTGCGAGACCATCGCCCGTTGCGGCAGTCGGTAGTGGTGGGTTTCGCAGCTCTGTTGACCCTCGGCACATGGATCGGAGGTTTGGCGCTGGAGGCCGCCTATTTGCCGGATTACGCGGCCAAAACCTTCCTCGACAAAACCGGAATCATGCCGCCGAATTATACCCGACCACAACTTCTGTCCCTGGCCCACGAAGCGACCCGAGAGAAACTGGATTTGCTGGGTGGTGAAAATCTGATCGGATATGTCTATTGGGTATTAAGCGACAGCCGAATCGAAATGAACGTCCCCGACCGCGCAAAAACCATCACCTTTTCATCCCCTCAGGGATGCATCGGTACTGCTGTACGACTGGTCTTGTCGCTGGTTATGACCGGGCTGGGAATCTTTTCGCAGTTGCTTCCCTTAACGCGCCTCGCCCCGCGCAGCGATGAAACAACTACTGACACCCCAAAACCGTGACCCCATCACGAACTCGTCGCTCCGCCATGTTTCTCGTCGGACACCACAAGTCCGTCTCGCAAGATGATCATACGATGACATCGCGCCGCCACGTCCGGCTCGTGCGTTACCATCAAGATCGTTTTCCCCTCGGCGTAGAGCCGGTCGAAAATCTCCAGAATCGTCAGTCCGGTCGCCGTGTCCAGATTGCCGGTCGGTTCGTCCGCCAGAATCATGACGGGATCGTTGATCAGCGCCCGAGCGATGGCGACTCGCTGCATCTGACCGCCGGACAGTTCGTTGGGTCGGTGATGGCCCCGATCCGACAGGCCAACCAGCTCGATCAGTTCCCGTGCTTTCGCTTCCCGCGCCACCGTTGCGTACCCCTGATAGAACAACGGGACTTCCACGTTCTCCAGCACCGTCAACTGGGGAATTAAATTGAAATTCTGAAATACAAAACCGATATGGAGACCGCGAATTTCCGACAGGCGATCGTCCGACAGCAGAGACACGTCATGATTCTGCAAATAATAGTGACCCGACGACGGCTGATCGAGACAACCCAGAATGTTCATCAATGTGCTCTTGCCCGATCCGCTCGGTCCGCAAACAGCGACGTATTCCCCACGACGAAACGTCAGGTCTATCCCGCGAAGCGCATGAACCGCGATGTTTCCGTTCCCCTGATGATAATCCTTGGCGAGTTTCTCCACGCGCGCAATCACATCGGTGTCGGTTTGTCCGCTCGAAAGTTGATCGGCTTGAGATATCAACGGTGCTTACCCCTGCGGCGGAGAGGCGGAATGCTTGCGGGGCTTTTTCCCGTCGGACGGAACGGCGGTCACGGGAGCCGCTTGTTCGGGTTGGGGTTTGGGGGGCATCACGCCTTCCACTCGAACATCCG
>CAIVHJ010000053.1 GCA_903905665.1 uncultured Phycisphaerales bacterium | reverse complement strand
TCTTGCGTTGTTTTTTTCATACAAAACTCGGCCTTTCTTCATGATGTCGCACATGAACCAGTCCTCTTCCGCGATGCGCAGACGGATTTCCTCCGGAGACCCGACAATCAAATCCACCGCGAACGAAGGATTAGTCAATCGCAAGATTTCAACTGCTTTACGAAGCGAACGACCTCGGTAACGCATGACGATCAGCAAATCCACATCGGAATCCCGGCGAGGCGAACCGTGAGCATACGAACCGAACAGAATTATCCTGCGGGGCTTGAATTCTTTGGCGATCTGCCCGGCAAACGCCCGAATGTCCTTCATGCTCACCATAGCCATATCCAATTAATTGATTCCACCTCGTAATTACCAGATCAATCCAACCCTTTTCACAAATGGGAGTCGGGTCATGCTCATGAACGTCTGTCAGGCTGATGGGCCGCATCCACCGTTTTAGTTTCCAGCCATGTCTGACAATCTTGATGACATCTTTGCTTCACCACGCAGACCATTCTATCACATTTCCTCGGCAGTTTGGATGCTCGCCGCTACGAGGAAGCATCGACCGGATGTTGTTGGAGCGGGTCAATTTTCATAAGATAATGCCATGTTTCATGAGTGGGCCCATTTTGAAGGTTCGCCCCAGGAGATTGCCCGGAACGAGAATTACTGGGCGATAGTACGTCGGGCGTTCACGCTCAATGAAGATTGGATCAACCTCAACAACGGCGGGGTGAGCCCGTGTCCCACCCCGGTGATGGACGCGGTCAAACGTCACATGGACTTCGCCAATCTCGCGCCGGTGTATGCGATGTGGGAAGTGCAGGTGCCGCAGCGAGAAGCCGTGCGGGAGAAATTGGCGGGACTAGTTGGGTGCGACAAAGAGGAATTGGCGCTGACCCGCAACGTCTCGGAGGGATTGCAAACCTGCCAGTTTAATCTGCCGATGCAATCGGGGGGCGAGGTGCTGACGACGACGCATGATTATCCGCGCATGATGTGGGCGTTTCAGCAGCGGCAGCAACGTGAGGGGATTGTGTTGCGGCCGTTTCGGATTCCGACACCGGCGGAGGATTTTGGGGAGGTGGTTCGGCTGTTCGAGCAGAATATCACCCCGCGAACGCAAATGATCCTCGTGAGCCACGTTAACTTTGTCACGGGGCAGGTCATGCCGGTTCGAGAAATTGTGGCCCTGGGCCGAAAACACGGAATACCCGTGATTGTGGACGGCGCGCACGCCATTGCCCATCTGGATTTCAAAATTTCGGATTTGGATTGCGACTATTATTCGTCGAGTTTGCACAAGTGGCTTTGCGCACCCCATGGGACCGGAATGTTTTATGTCCGACGGGACAAGATTGCCGACTTGTGGCCCCGATTGGGAGCGCCGGTGGAAAAACAAAATGATATTCGCAAGTTTGAGGAAATCGGCACCCATCCCGCCGCGCCGTACCTCGCCATCACCGAAGCCATCGATTTTCATCTGGCGATAGGATCGCAGCGAAAACTTGCTCGGTTGCTGTATCTGCGTGATTACTGCGCGAAGCGATTGATGGAGCACAAGCGAATTCGGTTATGCACGAGTCTGAAACCGGGATTTGCCATCGGACTATTAACGTTTGAGGTGGAGGGGATCGATCCGAATCAATTGAAGGACTGGTTATGGAAGGAGCATCACGTCATCACCGCCGTTATCGAATATGACCAAATCCGCGGGATTCGATTGGCGCCGAATGTCTATACCACCATTCACGAAATCGACCGATTTTGCGAAGCGATGAATACCGCCATTCGAATCGTGTTTACCAAGTGATTACGCTGATATCTATAAAGAGGCATATGCTTGATTATAGATTTCGGATTGTCATTTTTAGTCCTCTGATTATGAATGCCTGCTCCGCAAGTTTCCAATTCCGTCGCTCTTGGCACCTGCGAGGGTAATGCGTTGACTTTCCCGCATGGTTTCCATACGATGGGGATTGTTACGGGGCGTAGCTCAGTCTGGCTAGAGTGCCTGGTTCGGGACCAGGAGGCCGGAGGTTCGAATCCTCTCGCCCCGAGTATCGCGTAAAAACGGTTTTTCTGCCAACCAGTCGAACGGCTTTCTCTTTGTCATTACAAGAGTTGTGTCGCTCAAAGTACGGTTCAAACTGACGCAGTTCAAGATATCGCGTTTTCGGTCATAGTTTGAACCGCGCCAGATATTCGCCAGATTCTGGCTGAAATCAAACACATCCAGCGCCAAATCGCGGTTATCCGGCACGTGTGTGTCGACTTCGTTGAGTTGACGCTCCACCTCGTCAAGTTCACGCCGTAATTCGACGGACTTGGCGTTCATCGAAGTTTCGTCAATTGTTCCCGCTTAGAGCCTATCCGAATAACCCAGAGCAACGATATGTGATCACGCCACAAACCAAATGAAGCAGCGCCAGATAATTCTCAGCCTTCTTTTCCCACCGCATCAGGATGCGGCGAAATCGGTTCATCCAGCTATGCGTCCGCT
>CAIVHJ010000052.1 GCA_903905665.1 uncultured Phycisphaerales bacterium | reverse complement strand
GTTCAGGACGGGAGAAGAAATGCGGAATTCGGATTTCGGAATGCGGAACTCGATGGGAGAGATGTAGAAAATTTTTTGACGAATTTAAGAATTTTTCAAAAAGACCGGAAAGGAAACGATAATCGGGACCATCGTGAACGAAGCGGATTCAGAAAACTATTAGATCACATGATAAGGTAATTCATCCAAGAGGTGGGTCGATGACCCACCCTGCTTATCAGATGACCCACCCTACCAAACTGCTTATCAGTGCCATGACGGGATGCCGATTCTCAGCAGCGGGGGCACGGGACCGCTGTCAGGGGGGCTCGGCGGCGGGATGCGCGCAAGCGGCATCGCGATGCCGCTCGCGCTGGGCTTAGTGAGCTCGAATCGCCGCAGGGCCGCGTTGTATGTGAGGGCGATGTCGCTCCGTCGTTCGAAGCCTGTGAAACCCAGGCCTTCCGGCAGCGGTGTGAGTATGTGCGGATCACCCTGCCCCTGCCACGACGATGACGCGTCGAACTCGTCGTAACCGACGAGGTATGTGTTGGCCTCTTTGCGCACCTCCCAGCGCATGTAGGGAAACCAGATCGGTTGGTACCAGCCGAGGAAATCATCATTCGTATGCGGTGGGGTGGCGGTCGCGTCGAGCAGCCACGACGGCTCGTCGATCCTCGTCAGCGGTTCCTTCTCACCGCACCCGTAGCGGCCGTCGCTAAAGTTGCTGCCCTGCTCATCGAAGACGGCCAGGTAATACGTGCCAGACTCCCTGTTGAAACCGATCGTGGTGCCTGTCATGCTCGATGGGCTGAGGGCCCATTCCAGTCCGTCGGGCGACTCCTTGAAGGGGATTTCGAAACCGCGGCAGACGGAGTAGTATGTTTCGTCGTGCTTGAATATCGGGATTACGCGCTCGCTGCCTGACCCAGCGTACCAGCCGATGAGGTGGTCGCGGTTCGTTGTGGAGTCATCGGACTTCGCGCGATGTGTCACGTCGGTGCTGGCGGCGACGACGTGCGGGACCGCTTGTCCGCTCAGGCAGCCGCATGTCAGCACGACCGGCAGGGCACAGATTCCAAGCAGCCCACATTGGGTATGCATACTGATCCATGTCATGGCGATTCACCTCCAGCATTCAGCATTGTGGGAAAAGGGCAGGAGTCTTTTATCTTGTTTGTCACCCTTGATCCCTTCATGCCGATGTTTATGGAACGGGTGGCATTTGGCGGATTTCGTAGAGGACGGCGTAGGGGAAATCGTCGGGATGGTCTCGAAATTCCTTGACGGTTCCCAGGCCCACATCCTCCAGACGCCTGAACAAACCGCGATTCAACTCCGGCCAGAATCCATAAGTTCCACGCAATCGCTGCATTTCCAGAAAATCGACCAATAAATGCGTATAACCGTTTTGGTTCAGCCAGCGGATGATGTCTTCGTCGGAGGAGGCGGACGCGACGGCGTCGGCGAAGAGATTTCGGTTGAACACGACGCAATAGGAGGTTCCTTTGGGCATGTAGAAGGCTCGGGCGTCGCCCACCATGAGGATTTTGGCGTCGGGGCTTAGTCGGTTCCGGGCATAGGCCGCCGGATATACGTCGGAAAAATCTTTCGCCACGAAGTAATCCTGCACGCCATAAACGGGCCAAAATTTCGGTGCGCCGGGTTCCCGGTTTGCCGGGACGAGATCGGCGGCAAAAAGCGACCACGCGGTGCACAGATTCACACCCATCGCAGCCAGAACCGCCGTCAGGTAAGTCGCCCGGTACAACCGATTCTCAAAGGCGAGGAATGATCGGCCCGCAAGAACACACAACGGAATTAACATCGGAACGGCAAACCGCGCGTACAAATGCGAGCCGAATAACCACATGAGAAACTGCGCGATGACCATCGCCATGAGGAGCACATCCCAGCGGGATCGGTTTCGACTGATCAGAATCGGCAGCATCAGGATGAACAGCGCCGGTCCCAGCCGTTGATCGAGCAAGATATTTTTGCGGGCCAGAAATAATCTTTTGAGAATCGGCTGATCTGTGGGTGTAACGGTGTGGGCATGATCCCATTGCTGCGCCAACGCGTCGGTCCACACCCCGTCCCGCGCGCCAAAAAAACGATACGCCAGTGGAAAAACCGGATTCCCCGTGGCGGCGATGTTCTTGATTAACCACGGTGAAAACGTAATGCAGACTCCCAATCCGAACGCCAGGCAAAGGACGCCGATGTTCTTCCAGCCCAAAGACTTCGGCATTGGGCTCCCGTTGGGATTTGTTGCGATCGAGCGAGAAGTTCCACGAAACGCACTGAGTGCTATCACTGCGGCGAGGAGCACTGCTGCGATCCATGGAAGCGCGGTGTATTTGAAACCACATGCAAATCCGGAAAACAATCCCGCCAGCAGCACCCATACTGCCGGTGTCGGCACGCCGGGATTTTCGCGCCCCAGTCGTTCATACCGGCACAGACATGCGACGGCGAGCATTCCAAAAAATAGCATTCCGTTTTCAACGTACGCCACGCCGCTGAGGTACATGAGCCATGGCGCGGAACCGGCGAATAGTGCGGATACCAAACCGGTCACGGGATGGTATTCGCGTCCCGCCAACCATGCCGCCATGACGAACAGCACGCCCAGAATCAAATTGAACATTTGGGCGAGAATCACTCCCGCCGGTCCCGATGACCCGGGATCGAGAATCAAGGCCAGCAGGTACAGCATCTCGGCGTTGAGCGGGAAGTTGCTGTAGATGTTGTGGGGGAGATAAGTGATGGCCCCGTTGTCCAGGTACTCGCGCGGGACTTGCAGGTGATACTCCAGCACGTCGTAACCGTGCGCCTCCTCGGACCAGAGAATTCCCGGTGGGACGGTGGCGACGAGTCCCGCCAATCCTGCAAACGGCATCAGCGTCAAAATCAAGAAACGATGAAACGCAAAATGCACCGGGGCCGGTGTCTGGGTTTGATTCTTCAGTGAGTCCCGCCAACGCCGTTCATGCCGAGCAACCAGAATCACAACTCGCACGAGGCCGAACAAGCCCCCGCCGATCACAATCGCCATCCACAGTCGGTGGCCGAGGCATCCCAGCACGCCCAATCCGAGGACCAGCAGGCTCAGCAAACCCGTACCCAAACCCGCTGCCGTCATGATCTGCCATCGCAACGGCCAGTCACCCTTCCGGTTGAAGAGTGGTATCCACCAGAAGCCGAACAGCGTGGCTGCCGTCAGAACCAGCAGTGCGACGATCCCGTCGGTACTCACGCACAGCAGCGCCAATTTCGAGATCGGCCACATCGTCACGCCGATTACTCCGGCGCACGTGAAAACCAGCAGGATGTACCATCCGTGTTCGGAAGCCGGTTTTCGCAAGGAGGCTGGGTTCAGAGTTCGTCCTCCTCGATGATTTTCCGAAACATCTGAACATAGTGTTCGTAACGGCGCGGATCGATTTGTCCGTTTTCGACGGCGGTTTTGACGGCGCAACCGCCTTCGTGGGTATGGGTGCAATCGGCGAAGTTGCAATGGGGGACATAATCGGCGAATTCGATGAAATGCATCTCGTATTCGTTGATCGGCACGTCCGCCAGGTCGTACGACTTGATGCCGGGAGTATCGACGACATAACCCCCGAAGTCCAGTTTCATGAATCGAACGGTCGTCGTGGTGTGGCGGCCTTTTTCGGTGACCCGCGAGACCTCGGCGGTCGTCAGTTTGAGTCCCGGTTGCACGGCATTGATGATGGAACTTTTACCCACACCGCTTTGGCCGACGATCACGGTTTTTTGATCCGCCAAATACGTTTTCAGTTCTTCGATGCCCTGCCCCGTCAGGGTGCTCGAAAAAATCACCGGATAACCGATCTTGCGATACATGTCCGCCAGTGACGCGATTTCGTCATCGCAGCCCAAATCCACTTTGTGGATGCAGAGGACCGGTTGGATGTTTCCGGCGTGAGCCGCCACCAGATAGCGGTCGAGCAATTGCGGTTTGATTCTCGGGCACAGCGTAGAAGCGACAATGAGAACCCGATCCACATTGGCCACGATCAGATGGGTGCGTCTTCCGTAGCGGCGTGTCAACCGACTGGTGCGCGGATAGACGTCCTGAATGACTCCTTCGTCGGCGGTCCCGGTGTGCTGAGATTTTTTGGCGGAAGTAGAAAATCTGACGCGATCTCCGGTCACGACCGGGTGGCGGTTCTGAATCAACCGGGTTCGAAGTATGCGCCGGATTGTACAGAGGCGAATTTGCTGCCCGTCGTCCACTTCGGCATAGAGGCCGCGCATGGCGACGACCCACCCTTCGTGCAGGTCTGCTTCTTTCGATTCGTCCCCCTCCAGAATAGTTCGCTTGCGCGAACGATCGCCCTTGGGCCGAAGGGACTCCCGTTGCGGAGCCGGATTTTCGTCGAGCCGGTCCTGCAAGTATTTCTGGGTCCAGCGTTTATCCCGACCGGGTTCGTTTCGATTTTGTCGGAACGACACTCGAATTTTTCGGCCTTTTCGTGGTTTTTCGTCGTCAGTCATTGTTTGTGAAGCATTCGCGTGAAAAAAGTCACGGATTCGTCGTCGTTCATATTTTAACCGTATGAAAATACGATTATAATGTTTTATCCGAGATCGTCGG
Organism: uncultured Phycisphaerales bacterium; assembly: GCA_903905665.1. Taxonomy (GTDB): domain Bacteria; phylum Planctomycetota; class Phycisphaerae; order UBA1845; family CAIVHJ01; genus CAIVHJ01. Next base: position 1,208 of record CAIVHJ010000052.1, on the reverse strand, counting down.
GCTTCGCCAATTTTCATGTTGGGTGAAACCAACGGGTGCGACCATCTTCAATGGTGAGGTCAGAGTACCGGATTGCTGCGGAACCTTGGTTTTGTTTTGTGTCATGCGAAAGGACTATTTGTGAACGAACATTTTGCCGATCGACTTCTCAACGCCATCCGAACGAAAAAAGCACCCGTCTGCGTCGGGCTGGATCCGGTTTATGACCGGTTGCCTCCGGCGATCAAGGACCAGCCGGATTTCAACGATCCGCGCGATCGGGCGGCGTCGCTGGACGCGGTGCTGGAGTTCAGCCGGAAAGTCATTCATGTCGTGGCGCCCCTTGTCCCGGCGCTTAAAATCAATATCGCGTTTTTCGAGCGGTTCTATGGTGAAGGGATCGACGCCTACTTCGAACTGGTGGAAGAGGCGGCGCGGCAGAATCTGATCGTCATCGGCGACTGCAAACGAGGCGACGTCGGTCACACCGCCGAGGTATATGCCCAGACGCACCTGTCCGATCCCGATTTTGACGACGTAGATGATCTGGTCGCGCCCGATGCCGTGACGCTCCATTCGTATCTCGGTCTGGACGCCATCAAACCGTTCGTGCAGGTAGCGAAAGAAGAGAGCAAAGGCGTATTCGCATTGGTTCAGACCAGCAACGAAAGCGCTGCGGAAATTCAGGGATTCACCAACGCCGAAGGACTGACGCTGGCGGAACACGTCGGCCGACTCGTGAACACCTGGGCCGGCGATCATGGTTTGATGGGCCGACAGGGATACAGCTGCCTTGGCGCGGTGGTCGCTCCTCGGAATCCAGATTTGACCCGTCGTTTGCGGGCCTTGATGCCGAATTGTTTGTTTCTCGTTCCGGGGTACGGGGCGCAGGGCGCCAATGCGGAAGACGTGAAACTCTGTTTCAAAGACAACGGTACCGGCGCCATTGTGAACGCCTCTCGCAGCGTCATCTATGCTTTTGAAGAACCCCAATACCGCGATCAGCACGGTGAAAACTGGGAAAAATGCATCGAATCCGCATGCCGGGATTTCGCCGCGAAAATCGCTCAGTCCATCGGTCTTTAGTTGCATCAATATGTGCCCCAAAGGAATAACCTTTCAAGATCGCAAGATTGTTGTCATGGGATTGGGGCGGTTCGGGGGTGGGGTTGGGGTCAGTCGCTGGCTGGTCTCTCAGGGGGCGGTGGTGCGAGTGACCGATCTGGCTG
>CAIVHJ010000051.1 GCA_903905665.1 uncultured Phycisphaerales bacterium | reverse complement strand
GATGTGGCCCGAAAGCGGCGACGAGGAATACCGCCGCGCTTTTGAGGAAAAGTTTCTTCCGGCGGCGAGAAATTACAAACCGCAGTTCATTCTGATTTCCGCCGGTTTCGACGCCCACTGGGCCGATCCGCTCGCCCCGCTGAATCTCGAAACTTCAAGTTACGACTGGTTGACGCGCGAAACGCTCGCACTGGCCGACGAATTTTGCGACGGGAAACTCGTCAGTGTGCTCGAAGGCGGATATGATCTCAAGGCACTGGCCGAATGCGCCGTCGTCCATGTGACCGCTTTGACCGAACGCAAAACAAACGACTGATCCCATGACACAACCCCTTCAACCCAAATCGTCGGACCCTATGAGTTTCTCCAGCGTCGAGGAATGGTGGGAAAGTCTGGGATACGTCGTCCCGCTGCAAGCCATTCCCGATCCGACGGAACGGCAGCGGCGGTTACGCGAGTTCGACGAATTGACGCAAAAAATCCGGCAGGATCACCTCAAAACTCTGTCGGCCGACGAGCGCCGCCAAATCGAAAACGGCGAACATCCCTCGCAAAACTGGAACCAATTCAAACAGGCCCAGCAGGTTCTGAACGACTTTCGGACTTCGCTCGCCGGGGTGGATTTCGTCAAATCGGTTAACGCCGTCGGCCACCCCTTCAACCCCGTGTCTTTCGTCGTCGAACTCAAACACCCCCTTCCCGCTGCCGCGTACCGAAAGCACATCCCTCCCTACTTCCACGGCTTCAAGGTCCAGGTCCCCCCGCCTCCCAAGTGAATTTTGCCGGTACCGATTGACGGCGAACTTTCATCACAGGCCCAAACATGCAATAATACAATTATGGAACGAGTTCCTCCCGCCGAATCCAACCTGCCTTCAGCGAAATCGACTCACGCTCCAAAAACCGAGCCGCCTGTTCTTCTGCCGCTGCGCGATCCGTGGCCGAAACGGATCATGCGATTCAGCGTGATGTGGTTGCTGTTTCTGATCGTGCTGCGATTGGGGTGGGGCTGGTATGCCCATCACCATTTACAGGCGGAGATCGATCGCATCGTAGCCGCCGGTGAACCGCTCTTCCCCGAGGATTTCGATTCCCCACCGGTCCCCGACGACCAAAATGCAGCCATTCTGCTTAAGCAGGCGGCGGAATCTCTTCAACTCACCAAAGAGCAGAAAAATGCGCTTCCCATCTTCAAAAAAAATCAGCCGATGGACGATGAGGAACTGGAAACCACACGACTAATTATTGAAAACAATCAAACAGCGATCGCTTTGGCGAGAAGTGCCCGATCCCGCCCCTCCGCCAATTGGGGCATGCGATTTCAGCGACCTGCTATCTTTACTCTTCTTCCTTTGCTGGCTCCCCAGCGGGACTTGGCCAAGGTATTGAGTCTCGCTTCCCGACAGAGGCACCAGCATGGAGGAGATCAAGAGAGTCTCGATATAGTTCTGGATATGCTGGCGCAAAGTCGCCAACTCGATCGTCATCCCTCACTGATTGCTCACCTGATAGCTCTGGCTATGGATGGTTTGACCGCCGACACTATTCTCGAAATCGCTCCCGAACTCAACGTTTCAGGACTCGGGAACGACGATCAGACCGGAAATCAATCTGCTGCTTCATTGGGGCAAATTCGGCAGGTAATCGATGTTTTGTTGGATGATGAATCGTGGTGTGAGGGATCGCGCCGCGCCTTGCTGTGCGAACGAATGTTCCAGCTAGATTGCGTGCAGATGCTGATGGGAGGAGACTGGTCTTATTCCGACCTCATGAATTTTGATAACGTATCCGGCAACAAATCGCACATGTGGGGGCGGATCGTTTCCTCTCCCTTTCTGCCTCTTTTTGAGATGGACGGATGGTACATGTTACGCCACATGAACGGCATGATCGAGGTATGTCGGCAACCGACGTGGCCCATAGCCGACGGAATCGTCGGCCCGCTCGAAAGGTCTGCGAATATCTATCGATCAGCGATGATCCAGTTTGCCCCCCGGCTTCGATATATCCTGCTGCCGTCCCTGTCCCGCTTCATTCAACAGAATTACACCGTGGCAGCCAAGCGTCGTCAGGCGGCGATTGCGCTGGCGGTGCGTTGCTATATGATCAAGTATGGAAACAAGCCTGATAAGTTGACCGATTTGGTTCCGGAGTTCCTTCCAGCCGTACCGATCGACCCGATGAGCAATGATGCGAGTCTTTATACTTGGGCCCGCCTGCCGTTCAATTTCTGGCCCGCAGATTCTGAATGAGAATCACAGGCGAGAAACGATCATAAACGGCTTCTTCGCTGATCGTTGCGACGCGCAGGCTGAAGCCTGCGGCTCGTTGTCGGATTCAGAAGAAACTGGTCAAAAACATGAAGAAGTACAACAATCCGAAGGGAAAGAAAAACAGCGTCAGGAATCCGATGAGCATCAGTGAACCCAGAATCTTCAGCCCCATCTTCCGCCTTTCCGAAGCGCCGATTTCCAACCCTTCACCGGCGAGTTTTGCGACGTTTGACAGCCACGATCCGATGATCATGGTCGGCATCGCGATCATCGCAAGAACGCACACGATGACCGTCCAGTCAGGGACACGAAGATCCACCACGGCGTAGGTACAAATTATTTCGAGCAGAACCGCCAAAGAGGTATAAACCAGCGGTGCGGCGGCATAGTAACTCAGCGCCGCGGCCCGGTTGCAAAGTTCGACAAGAACGGATTGGGGATGCAAAAACCGACTCGGCACACCCATGATTCCCAGCAGAAACAGCAGAAAGCAGCCGCTGCCGGCCAACCATGCGCCGGCGTGCACACCGATGATGATCCAATCGAGTTTGCCCTGGGACGAATCCAGGATCGAAGAGACTGCGAATGCGGCGCCGACGAGCATGAACGGAACGAGCACATACAAAACGGTGGCGCGGCGAAACGCCCGTGCGTGGTCGGGGCTGACTTCGCGGCTCATTTCCTCGCGGAACCGACGGGGCCGAAACGTCACGAGCCGAACCGTCCGCCAATACGTCCGAAACGTCCCCTTGGCTTTGCGATAAAGCCACGGAATCTGCGGACGGCGAAGTTCGTCGGGATCGAACGCATGACCGCACTCCGGACATCTCCCGACGGTCAATCCCCGAAGGTTGTACCCGCATTCGGAACAAAAAAGATCACCGCTATCGGTCATCGGTATGCACGTCCTGACCTTACCGACGGTTGGTTTTGCGAGGGTGGTTTTCTATCCGCCGCGTACATTGGTACCACGCGTCCGCCACCAAAGATAAGCCATCAGCACCATTCCGATCACGCACCACGGCAGCATCGAGGCGAACCAGAACGTCGGATTGATCACTTTCATCGACAGGATTTCGAGCATTCTTCCGGTTCCGCCGGAAGCGTAACCGATCATCGCATCAGATATTTGAGTGGGCGAAGCGGGCAAAGAAAGCGTATCCAGCAATTTGCCCAGTCCCAAACCCGACAAACCGGCTCCGATATACTGGAACGAGTCGATCACACCCGAAGAGAATCCTGCCATTTTGCGCCCGCCCAAATCCATGGCGGCTGCCGAACCCAATATCGAATGCGTCGCATTGCAACTCGTGTGAATCCCCAAAATCAACACGACGGCAATCGCAGCCGACGCCGGAATCAGATGTTCGGACATCATGATGGCGAATGCGGTGAAACACGCCTGAAACAAATAAAGCACCGTGGCGACGGGTGCGCGCCGACCCCGGACCAGCTTGTCCGAGATCACGCCCGAAGCGAGCGAACCCGCCGAAGCCATCACCGGCAGCATAATGGTCGCAAACCACCAAAAAAGTGCAGCTCCACTTCCGATCTTGGTGACGTGCCACGTCTCTTTGAGATAAATCGCATACCAGCCGTAAATCGCCGCCCGAACGAAACCCGTGCAAAAATACGCACCGGCGACGATCCACACGATCGGGTTGGAAGCAATTCGGATAAACACTTCTCTCAATTGAATCTTTTCGTGGGGGTCGGCACAGGCTTCGTCTTCGTCGTGAGCGACATAATAACCCGCTTCTTCGGGATGATTCTTCACCGCCAGATTCATCAGGACAATGACGATCAGCACGATGCAGGGCGGAATGATGAACATGTACCGCCAGTCCAAATGGGGAACCGTGATCGTAAAAAAGATCAGCGGAACGGCAAAACCTTTGGCGAGCATCGGTGCGAGTTGTCCCACGCCGGTTTGACCCAGATTAATCATAATACCGAAAATACCGGAGAACGAACCTCGTTCGCGTCGCTTAAACCAGGCGGTATTGATCTTGATGAATCCGGGCGCACCAAAAGCCTGTACGTAACCGTCTGTGAGGCGGATCAAGATCAAAGCAAACAACAACCAGCTGATATTCGACCATGCGGTAAACCCGAACAGGAAATTCAGAATTACCGTTCCGATGGCGCCGATGGTCATCGCCTGTTTTCCACCCAACCGATCGGTGAACAAGCCGTTGACAAACTGACCCAGCGCGTAGGCCCAACTCCGCGCCGCATCGATCATGCCGTACTGCAAATTGTTAAAACCCAGCGTCTCTTTCAGTTCTGGTGCGATGATGCTGAGGTTGTAGCGGCAGAGGTAGTAGGAGGCGTAGGTGAGGCCGAGGAAGAACCAGTTGCGGCCCCGGCGCAGGCGGAACTTCAGAGGATCGTCGGTGGCCGGGGTGAGATTTTGCGAAATTTCAGAAGGAGCATTCATCAGTTGAAACCTTCAGAATCGGGCCTATCGTACGGCCGTCCGTCATTTCGTGAAAGCGGAAATCACAAAATGATACACCGCGCCCAGTGCGGCGGAAGCCGGCAATGTGATGATCCAGGCCATGACGATTCGTTGGCCCCAGATCCAGCGGACGGAGCGAATGTTTCGCGCCGATCCGACACCGAGAATCGAACCCGTAATGGCGTGGGTGGTGGAGATCGGGATTCCCCAGAGAGCGGTTCCGAGCAGGGTGGTGGCGCCGGCAGTTTCGGCGCAGAAACCCCCGACGGGTTGCAAGCGGGTGATTCGGCTTCCCACGGTCTTGACGATCCGCCATCCGCCAAAAAAAGTACCGAGCGCAATAGCGGCGTAACAGGCCAAAATAATCCACAACGCAATCTCGTGCTGCCGACCGAACATGTGGAATCCACCTTCGGTCCAATTGGTTCTTCCGGAACTCACCAGGAGCGCTACAATAATTCCCATGGTTTTCTGGGCATCGTTGGTTCCGTGGCCCAGAGAATACAATCCCGCAGATACCAGTTGGAGCCGTCGGAAGAGCGCATCCGCCCAGCGGGGATTTGATTTTCGGAAGATCCAACTGATCAGCACCATGTTCACGTAGCCCAGGATGAAACCGATGATCGGAGAGAGAATAAGGAATGCCAACACCGGAATCCAACCCTTGACGAGGATGACGCCGAAACCGGATTTGGCGATGGCGGAACCGGCGTATCCGCTGATCAGGGCGTGGGAAGAGCTGGTCGGCAAACCAAAATACCACGTGATGATATTCCAGGTAATCGCGCCCAATAATCCGCCCAAAATCACGTATTGATCCACGGACTGCAGATCGACGAGTCCCTTTCCGACCATTTTGGCAACCGGTGTGCCGAAAAAGAACGCGGCGACAAAGTTGAAAAACGCCGCCCATACGACCGCCTGCACCGGGGTCAGAACGCGAGTGGAGACCACAGTCGCGATGGAGTTGGCGGAATCGTGAAAACCGTTGAGGAAATCAAACGCCAGGGCGACCGCAATAATCACAATGATGAGAGAAAGTGACATATCCATAGTTGAACCGTACGTGATCGTGATTCCAAAGTTGCTTCCAATCATGCGGGATCATGAGCAATCTCTGGAATGGATAGTGAAGTTCCGCGGCGCCGCGACTCGATCCGCAGCACGAAAATGGAGATCGCGCCAATGCACTTCATATTATGCAAACGCGACGCGTCTGTAAACTCGGTTCACGTCCATCGCTGCTGAAAGACCCGAATTGGCGGCCCAAAAACCTGATTACACGAAAACCCTTGCGGAAACGGGTGGAGATGATTCTAATAGGTGTTTAATAAGGCATTCCTGTTTATCCCTCAAGGAGCCGTTTATGCGACAACCTATCAGACAGATCGGTCTCGTACTCATTGCGATGACTGGTTTTTGTTCGGCCAGCATTTTCGCGCAGGATCGCAGCCCAAAACTGGCCGAATCGCAGATCAAGGACACTGAAGGTTTGGTTTTGGTTTCGTGGGATCAGGCGGATCGCTATGCCGAGCACACGGCTGTCGTGTATGGTCCGGTGGTCCGGGTGGCCCCGACCAAGGAACGATGCTTCATCAACTTCAGCGAGAACTGGCAGACGACGTTTTCCATTTCAATCAAAAACGAGTTTCTCAAAGATTTTTCCGCCCCCCCGGAGGAACTGTACAAGGGAAAGACCATCGCGGCGTGGGGATATCTCGATGCGGAAGGCGGTCGTCCGGAGATGGCGATTCGGTCGCCCGATCAGATCGTGGTCGTGCCGGACGAAAACAAGGCGGACGTGTTTTCGTATTTGGCGCCAAAATTTTCAGGACTCCGGCGGGCTGAAGACGTGGCCACGGTCCATCGATCCGAGACTCCCACCACAATTCGCATCGGCACGTACAACGTGTTGAGCCTGTTCGACGAGTATGACGATCCTTATCACGCCGATGAGGTCATGAATACGAAACCTCGCGCCGAATTGGAGAAACTTGCCCAGCGCATCCGCCAGCTCGACGCCGATGTTTTGACGCTGGTGGAGGTCGAGAACCGCCATTATCTGGAAAAATTCGTTCGGGTTCTGCTGCCGGACATGGGGTATGACCACTGCGTGCTGATCGAAGGCAACAATCATCGGGGGATCGACGTGGCGTTGCTGTCGCGTTTTCCGATTGGGCCCGTCACGACGCACGCCTTCATGGAATTCAAGGGACCGGACGAAAAGACTTATCGCTTTCAGCGAGACTTTTTGCAGGTTCGCGTGCTGGGGCCTCAGGGATTCGATTTCGACGTGTTTTGCGTACACCTAAAGTCCAAATATGGCGGAGCCGAGGCGAGTGAACCCATCCGGCAGGCGGAAACCGGAGAAGCCCGAAAAATCCTCGACGAAATCCTCACCGCGAATCCCAAAGCTCCGTTCGTTATTTGCGGAGACTTCAATGACCTCTGGGACAGCCCGTCGCTCAAAATCCTTCGGGGTTCGGGCGAAACGGAACTGACCACCCCGCTGACCGATCTGCCGCCGGATCAGCAGATTTCTTACAATCAGGAACCCCATCGGAGTCTGATCGATTTCATCGTCTGTTCACCGGAAATGCGCAAACACTACGTCAAGGACAGCTGCCGGATTATTCCCGGATCGGTGGACGATTCCGGTTCGGATCACAATCCTGCCGTCGCGGCATTCCAAATCACGTTGCCGTAACGACAGGTCCTGCAATTCTCATTCCTTCGATTGACAGGTCAACCACTTGCTGGGCGACAGGCCTAACTGCCGTTCTGAGCGATAGTTCCGCGAATCAGAAGGATTTCTGAACGGTAATTTCACTGCAGAGTGCGTTCCGTCGCAGGCCAAAAAATTTGGTAGAAAATCAAAAAAACAGGGGAAAATAGGGTGTCACAATTTGGTTAATTTCGCTTAATATATCATGTACATTTCGTGGAAATCCAAATTGGAGAAATCAGATACCAATCGAGATGAAGTTCGTCGATACAGCGACGAGCATAGGGAAAGGAGAAATCAAATGGCAGGAAAAGTCGGGAAAACGGTGTGCGGTATTGCAGTCATAGTATTTGCGGCATCTAGCTGGGCGGTGTCGCGCCCCACGTGGGCCACTCAATCGGGGATCACTCAAAACGTCGCCCCAATTCATCGTGCGGCGCCGGTCAAGAAATCCGGCGATGGATTCACGGCAGAAGTCGTGAGACCGACCGAGGGTCCGATCGCAAAACCTGTGAGTGAAGAGAATACTGAGGTGGTTTTGCTCAAGATGGATGATTTTGAGAAGGTTCGTCAGCAGAATGAATCCCTGCTGCGGAGTTTTGACGGTGAGACTTTCGAACAGCGCGAAGACGGATTATACACGCTGCTGTTCCTGCAACCGGAAGAAGTCATCGCGTTGCAGCAAACGGGTGCGGTTTTTGTTTCGCAGGGCACGTTGGCGGACCACATGGTGCAGTTTGCACCGAGCAAGACTTTGCAGAAGATTCAGAATCGTCTGGGTCATCTGGGGTCTTACGAACCGTTGCGCGCGCAACTGGTGTCGCAAAACAAGCTCCAACTGACCGAAGAAGATGGAAAAATCCGCAGCGTGGTTGATCCATGCGCCGACACCGACATTGTTCATCTGCAGTATGACGAGTATCACACGCTGCAGGAGGGAACGTGTTTTCTGGACAATTTGGCCAATCACTATCCGGGGATTGCCCAGAAGGTGAGCATTGGGTTCTCGGTGGAAGGGCGCGATATTGGGGCGATGAAAATTACCGGCAATCCGGCGGTGGATGAATCCGGGAAAGAGAAGATATTTTTCAGCGGTGAGACCCATGCCCGTGAATGGGCGACGCATGAGATGATGTTGTATTTGGCGGAATATTTGACGACGCGATACGACACGGACCCCCAAGTGCAGCGCATTGTCAACAATTCGGTAGTTTGGCTGGTGCCGGTGGTGAATCCGGACGGTTTTGAATACACTTGGACCCATGAACGCATGTGGCGCAAAAACCGACGGCCGGGTGGAGGGGGTTGGTGCGACGGGGTCGATCTCAACCGCAACTACAATTACAAATGGGGATATGATGATTATGGTTCAAGCGGCTTTCGTTGCACTGAAACCTATCGTGGTCCGTCACCGGCTTCTGAGTTGGAAACGCAAGCCATTCAAGACTTACTGAACGCACAGAAGTTTTCCGTCGCCGTCGGTTATCACACCTACAGCCAGTTGGTGCTTTATCCCTGGGGCTGGACGCCGTTCCTAGCACCGCAGAGTTACACATCGTTGCGAGCGATGGGAAAGAAATATGCCTCACTGGTTCAGGCTGCTCACGGTCAGGAGTACCTCGCCGGACAGGGCAGTTATACGATATACCAAACCAATGGGGAATTTACCGATTACGCCTACGGAGCCCATGGGACATTGAGTTTCTGCCCCGAAATGAGGCCCAATGATTGGAGTTTGGGCGGGATTGACTTGCCCGAAGATCAAATATTGGCGAATAATGAAGAGAACATGGCCGCGGCATTGTGGCTGATGGACAATGTGGCCAATGCTGTTGGCGTTTCGAATCCCACGTCGGATACGATCATCGAAAACCCGACTGCGGGTGACAACTTCTTTTCGTTGCCGTTGACGCCCACCAGCCAGAAACCGGACTTGGCGCTGGGATATCCCACGGCGTACATGAGCCAGCTGCAGGCTTGGCAGTACTACTTCCCTGGATGGACTTCCTTGAATCCCAATTTTGGCGCCGCCGGATACAATAACTTTCAACCGGGTTTCGAGGGTTGTGGTTCAGCCGGCTATGGATATAAGGTCGTCATCAATGATCCGGTCCTGCAATCGTGGGCCGATGCACTGACTTCGTACAAGGTCTTGCCCTATGTTTTTGAAGACGGAGCCGACGTGGTACTGCATCGAAACCAGTCTGTTAACAACGTGATTGGTATCCCCTCACGGACACCGGTTTTCATGCAGGACCTCCGCATTTTCCGCCGAAACACTGAATCCTCCGGCCATACTTGGGGAAATCGGGAAGTGGTACTGGAAGAGCGCACGTCTTTGGAGGACATGAATTCTTCACACCCGTGGATCGACTGGGACTGGAACTACACGGATTCTGCCGGTACGGTTCATCACGCGAACCCCACGGGCGAGCATGACGCCAGTTTGTACGTCAATCCGTTCCTGGCATATCAGATTAAGATAAAGGCTAACAATACTGGCGGTCTTGGTGGTATTTACCTTCTCAGTTTTCCGGGTTCCACTGCCTTTGATTTTGCGGACTGCAATTACAATGCCGTCTCTGATGGCGCCGATATCGCCGACGGCGCCAGTTCGGATTGTAACAGCAACCGGATCCCGGATGAGTGCGATATCGCCGGCCGCGCCAGCGAGGATTCCAACGGCAATGGTATTCCAGATGAATGTGAAACCTCATCGTCTTGTCGGGGCGACACGAACTGTGATGGGATGATTTCCCAATTGGATGTCGATCCGTTTGTCAAAGCATTATATGGACAGGCAGCGTGGGAGCAGGATCATCCGAATTGCCCCTGGCTGAACGCGGACACGAACGGCGACGGCAATGTCACGTTCGCCGATATTGATCCGCTTGTCGCCTTGCTCGACACCCAATGCCCGTGATCTGCGAAAGGAATTGAGCCGCCAGAACGTAGCGAAAAGAGAGAACTTTGTAGAGGTACGACATGCCGTGCCCGAAGCATAGGGACACGAGTCCTTCTTCCCGACTCGTGTCCCTTTTT
>CAIVHJ010000050.1 GCA_903905665.1 uncultured Phycisphaerales bacterium | reverse complement strand
TTCCGTTTTTTCTGCGGTCTCTGCGTGCTCCGCGGTTAAAATTCTTATCGCTGCCCGAAGTTATCGATGTCGTCGCTCGTCCCGAACACACCGTCGCTCCCCGCCGTGATCAACAAATACGTGTTGGGGTTGTAAGGCCTAAGTTTATTTCCCTCCGCCGGAAGATTGGTCACCGAATTGAGCGACTGCGGATCGACGATGTACTGAGCAAACGTTCGGTCCGTGCGATCCGCCGGCGGGTTGTTCACGTCATTAGGATTCCTGGGATCACCCAGTTCCCGAATCAAGTGCTTCTGAGTCCCGAAATCCCAACCTTCTTCGCCGGATGTCGTCCCGGTCCAATCGGGATCGGTCATTTTGCAACCAGTAAAGAAGTCGTTGTCCAGAAGATTGTAATAGGGAAAATACGGGTGGGTGCCAGGATTGTACAAGGGCAATCCACCAATCCCTGCAGCGTCGGCAGTGGCATCGCACAGCAGTTTTTTGTCGGGCGCCCCCAGCGGATTGGCGCGATAATACAAAACGGGATGATTGAAAGCGTCCTTCAGCACCAGCTGCGTCATATTATTGCGGGCGGCGGAATGGGCTGGTGGAAATGTTCCTTCGGTAATTCCATTCGTTCGGAGGAAAACATCCTGATCCTTAAAATAAGGGCTGGTGCGGGGAAACGGACTTGTATAACTCGCGGCGCCACTGGTGCAATTATAGTACCATGAAGGATTCTTGCTTGGATCCTGTTTCCGTGCCCGTACCGAATCGACATACCCAAAAAGATCTTTTCCAACCAACGCCCGCGCCAGTGCCTGTGCTCCATACAGGATGGTTCCATTATGCGTATATCCTGGGGGTTCCCCAGCCGAGGTGGCACTGTAATCAGCATCGGTAGGATCCAACTGTTTGGCGGAGTCGGGGTATTCGCCGACGTCGTTTTTGAACATTTCGAGGCCGTCGCCGATGGCTTTGAGGCGCGTTTTGGTGTCGCCGTTCTTGGCGCTCTTCCTCGCCCCGCTGAGCGACGGCAGAAGAATCGCGATCAGCAGCCCGATAATCCCCACCACGACCAGCAACTCAACCAGAGTAAATGCGGAACGCCGAATACCGAATGTCGAATGAAAATTTCGGATCGCGGATTTCGGATTTCGGATTTTCATTTTCAATTCTCCATATGAAAGTAGGCCTTAGGTATTAGTCCTTAGTCATTAGTCCTTAGGGCAGTCACTTCTCACCTGCAACCTAAAACCTACGACCTGTCACCTTTTTCTCAATTCTTCATTCACCATTCTGCATTCCGCATTTTCAAACACGCTCCCTGACGGTCGCGTCTCTGATCATTCCGCATTCCGAATTCGGAATTCCGCATTCGCTTAAATTCCTCCCGACACGGATTGAATGAGCGACACGAGCGGCATGAACAACGCCAATACGATGAACCCAACGATCCCGCCGAGCAAAACCACCATCACCGGCTGAAGGATGCTCACCAGCGAACTGACGGTCACCTCCACCTCTTCCTCATAGTTTTCCGCCACCTTCATCAACATCTTGTCGAGTTCGCCGGTTTCCTCGCCGACGTCGATCATGTTGACCACGATCGCATCGCACACACGCGACGCTCGCAATGGGTTGGCGAACGTATCGCCTTCACGAATGCTGTCGTGAACCCGTTCGAGCGCGCGGGCATAAACCTCGTTGCCGGACGTATCCTTGGTGATCGTGATCGCTTCCAGAATCGGCACACCGGCGGCGATCAGCGTCCCCAGCGTTCGCGTGAACCGTGCAATCGCCGATTTACGCAGCAAACCCCCGAAAATCGGAATCACCATGAAAACCCGATCAAGCACATAGCGCCCGCCCTTGCTCTGCTTCATCAGTTTGAAAAACGCAAACATCGCAATCGGGCTGAACAACACCCAGACCCATCCGGGTGGTTTTCCGAACGCAAACCAGTTCGAGGTCTTGATCAGATACTGCGTCAGGACGGGCAACGTGGTGTTGAATTCCAGAAAAATATCCTTGAACTTCGGCACCACCTTGACCATGATGAATCCCACGATGCACGTCGCGAAGAAAATGACGACCGCGGGATAAATCATCGCCCCGACGACCTTGCCTTTTAGACGCTGGGCTTTTTCCATAAAATCCGCCAGTCGCTGCAAAATCACGTCGAGCACACCGCCGGTCTCCCCCGCCGCCACCATGTTGACGTACAACCGGTTGAACGCCTTGGGATGCCGGCCCATGGCTTCGGACAACGTCGCTCCTCCCTCGACTTCATCGGCAACCCCGCGAATCACCGCCTTGAGCAGTCCGGGCCGCTGCTGCTGTTCAAGAATCCGAAGGCTTCGCAGAATCGGCAAACCGGCGTCCTGCAACGTGGAAAGTTGGCGAGTGAACTGCACGATCTTTTTGTTGCTCACCCCACCAATCGAAAAAGGCATCGACTTTTTCCGGGTGGTCGCCGCCTTCTTCTTCCCGCCCTTTTCACGAATCTTGGTCGGGAAGTAGCCCATGTTGCGAATCTTGGACAACGCCTCCTCGGTGGACGGCGCCTCCATTTCATCCTTGACTTCCTGACCGGCTTGATTCATTGCCTCGAATTGAAATGTCGGCATGGTAAGTCCTCACGCGCAAGAAATTAGAATTATGAATTAAGAATGTAGAATGTAGAAAAATACTGTGCGATCAATTTCGTCATCGAGTTCGGATGGGACAATGTAGTCCCGCTCCGAATTACTTACTTCTCCATTCTCAATTCTTCATTCTCCATTTCTTTTTATACTTCCTCAAAAATCGTTTCCTTGACGACCTCTTCGATCGTCGTATGACCGTCGAAAATCGCCTTCAAACCATTCTGCCGCAGCGTGATCATTCCGGCCTTGAGGGCTTCCTG
>CAIVHJ010000049.1 GCA_903905665.1 uncultured Phycisphaerales bacterium | reverse complement strand
GTTTCGCGCGAGCTGCTGGAGTACGCTGGGCGGCATTCTGAGCAAATGTTTTTGACGGATGCGCGAACGATCAATGAGATGTACATATTGAACGGCGTGCAGCCTTTGTCGAACGTGGCGGTGCTCGACGAACCCGGGCGGGGTTCTGTTTTCGACGGGAGTGCCAAAATGCTGTCGCCCGGCGCCCTTTCGGAAGCGAAAATTGACGGGTTGCTGATCAACGAAATAAATTTGGCGAAGATGCCGGTGTTTCGGTTGGTGTATGAAGGCCATGCCGGGCCGTTATTGTACGAAACACAGCCGGAATATCGGATGCTTTGTCGTTTGATTCCGATGTTCAAACGATCTACATTGGCGGTTCGCAAGCCGCCGGCGCGGGTGGTTGCGTTCCGGTCAGTTTTGAATTCAGTGGGGCCGTAGTCGGGGATGTCGAGTTGAGGGTAGCAATGTTTTTTTCCACGGGAAAAATGGTGGCCATTGCAGGTTTGGGCGCGGCCCTGATCGGGGTTATGGGATGCAGGAAGCCAGTGCTGAGCGACAACGGGGTGGTGGGGGTGTTCGGTGAGACGGGCTTGGTGTGGGGGCAATTCAGTTACCCGCGAGCGATTGCGATTTCGCCGGAAGGGAAGATTTTTGTCGTGGACAAAGCCGCACGGGTCCAACGGTTCGATGCACAGGGACGATTCGAAGCCGGATGGATGATGCCGAACTGGGCATCGGGGAAACCGGTGGGGCTTACGGTGCATCGGGATGGTCGCGTGTTTGTGGCGGATACGCATTACAGTCGGGTGCTGGTTTTTGATCGAGATGGAAAGCAACTTCAGTCGTTCGGGTCCAATGGGACGGGGCCGGGGCAATTTCAGCTGGTGACGGATGTTGCCATTGACCGGGATGGATTCATTTACGTGTCGGAATACGGTGGGAATGATCGGATCAGCAAATTTACGCCCGATCTGCAATTCATTCGATCTTTTGGGAATGAGGCGGTGGGCGGGGAGAAACTCAATCGACCCAACGCGCTGGCGATCGACGACGAGCAGACGTTGTGGGTGGCGGACTCATGCAATCACAGGATTGTGCGATTCTCACTGGACGGGGAGTATCTGAGCAGTTTCGGGACGGTGGGGGTCGAGCCGGGTCAGTTGCGCTGGCCTTACGGGATTTGCGCGTGTCGGGATGGAAGTCTGCTGGTGTGCGAGTTCGGGAATAACCGGTTGCAGTGGTTTGATCGAAAGGGAAAGAGCCTTCGGACGTGGGGGATGGCGGGTCGAATGCTGGGAAATCTGTCGTCACCGTGGGGAGCCGTTGAATCAACCGACGGATTGATTTATGTGCTTGATTCGCTGAATGATCGCGTGCAAATCATCGAGAAGAAAAGAGTTTAGGAGTTGAGGAGAAGAAAAAGTTTAAGAGTTTGGGAGTTGAGGAGTTCAGGAGTTGGGGCCGTTTTCGGTGTTGGGACAGGTTGATGCTGGAAAAAGTTTTGCACATTTCGTTTGAGAATCCGGCGTGGTTGTGGTTGTTGTTGACCATCCCGGTGATGGTGGCGTTGTCGTGGCGGGCGATTCGTTCGCTCGACCCGCCGCAACGGCACATTGCCATGATCACTCGATGCGGGGTGGTGATTTTGACGATCGTGTGTTTGGCGGGGGTTCAAACCGTTCGCACCAGTAGGAACCTGACGGTGATGTTTCTGCTGGATCGGTCCGCCAGTATTCCGAAGGAGAAGTACGCGTATCAGGAGCAGTACGTGCGTGAGACGGCTCCGGGGGCGCGACCGGATGACAAGATCGGGGTGGTGACGTTCGACGCGCAGTCGTACGTCGAGCAGTTACCGATGCAGCGCGGGGTGTTTTTTGAGACGCTGCCGGAGACGTCGCTGCCGGATCGAACCAACATGGCGGGTGCCGTTCGGATGGCGATGGCGCTGTTTCCAAACGACACAGGGAAGCGCATTGTGCTGCTGACGGACGGGAACAATAACGTCGGAGACATCCTCGGCGAGGTGGAGCGATCGCGAGCCAACGGCGTGGGGTTGGATGTGCTGCCGATGTACTACGTTCACAACCGCGAGGTGTACGTGGAGAAGTTGACGGCTCCGGCGCGGGTGAAGGACGGGGATTTGGTTCCATTGCGGGCGGTCTTGAGCGCGCGAAACGCCGCCACGGGCACCGTTGTTCTGGAACACAACGGTCAGCCCGTTCCTCTGAGCGAAGAGGATTCTCGCGTAGTGCTCCAACCCGGTCAGAACATCTGGGGAGTGAAAATTCCGGTCCATGGGACGATGCCGCATCGTTTTCAATTGAAATTCCGTCCCGACAGCGAGGAATCTGATGAACTGGTTCAGAACAACATCGGGACTACGTTCACGTTCGTCAGCGGCAACGAAAAGGTGCTGCTGCTTTCGACGAAACCCGATGAGGATGCTTTGCTGTATCAGGCGCTGCGGGACGAAAAGATCGATGTGGATTTTGTTCGCATCGAAGACGCCGAGGGGCTTGATCTGCTGGGGTTCATGTCCTATACGACAGTCATTCTGTCCAACGTGGGCGCCAACTGGTTCACCGACGAGCAGCAGCAGCAAATGACCACTTATGTGCGCGACATGGGGGGCGGATTGATCATGACGGGGGGCGACGAAGCGTTTGGCGCCGGGGGATGGATCGGATCGCCCGTCGAGGAAATCATGCCGGTGGATTTTGAGATCAAGCATCGGCAGGTGATTCCGAAGGGGGCGCTGGTGATCATCGCTCACAGTTGCGAGTTGCCGCGCGGGAACTACTGGGGTAAAGCGGTGGCGGAGAAATCGCTGGAAGTGATCAGCAGCAAGGATTACTTCGGTCTGCTGAGTTATGATTACGGTCTGGGGGTGGTTTGGGACATTCCGTTGCAGCAGGCGGTGAACAAGACGGCGATGTCGGCGGCGATCGCCAAGATGAATAACGGAGACATGCCGGATTACGCCACGACGATCGAAATGGCGGTCAAGGCACTGATGGAGCGGAAGGACGCTTCGCAGAGGCACATCATCATCATCAGTGACGGGGATGCGGCTCCGCCGGCGGCGTCCACGATTCAAGTGATGAAAGACAATAAAATTACATGCAGCACGGTGGGGATCGGTTACGGAATCCACGTGATGGAAGGGACGCTTCAGCAGATTGCCACCGACACCGGGGGTAGGTTTTATGCCGCCAAGAATCCGAGGATATTGCCACAGATTTTTGTGAAGGAAAGCAAAGTGGTGCGTCGGCCGCTGTTGGTGGATGAGCCGTTTACGCCGCAGGTTGAGAATTTTACGTCGGATTTGTGGGCGGGTTTTGCCTCGTCGCGTGAGATTCCTCCGCTGGGGGGATTTGTGATGACCTCGCCAAAACCGGAGGGATTGATCGAGATGCCTCTGGTTCGGGTGGATCCGAAAGAAGGGACGAAGGATCCGGTTTTGGCGCACTGGTCGGCGGGACTGGGTCGGACGGTGGCGTTCACGAGCGGGTATTGGCGGCGATGGGGATCGCAGTGGGCGAATTGGCCGGCGTTCAGCAAACTTTGGGCGCAGATCGTGCGATGGAGCATGAGTCAGGGCAAGGCGGGAAATTACGACGTGGCGACGCGATTGGAAGGAAATCAGGGTCGCGTCACCGTCAACGCGCTCGATGCGCAGTCAAATTATCTGAATTTTTTGAATATGCAGGCGTATGTGGCGCGGCCGGACGGGTCGGGAGTCGATACGGTGAAGTTGACGCAGGTGGGACCGGGACGATACGAAGGGACGTTCGACGTGAAACAGACGGGGCAGTATGTGGCGAACGTAGCGCTGGTGGAGAATGGGCAGGCGTCCACAGTGGCGCACACGGGATTGTCGATTCCGTATTCGCCGGAGTATCGGGAGCTCAAGGCCAACGATGCCTTGCTGGAGAAAATTGTCGCAGTTTCGGGTGGTCGGATGCTTGCCGGAGAACCGAAGGAAGATGATTTGTTCCGGCGGGATTTTGATCCGATTCAGTCGCGTCAGCCGGTTTGGCCCTGGGTGTTGGCTTGGTTGCTGCTGCCGCTGTTTTTGTTTGACGTGGCGGTGAGGCGGTTGGCATCGACGGTGGCGATTTCGATTGTCGTCGAGGTGCTGCTGGTGGTGTTCTTGCTG
>CAIVHJ010000048.1 GCA_903905665.1 uncultured Phycisphaerales bacterium | reverse complement strand
GTCGTCGTTCGCAAAATCCGAGGCCGTTCTCCGATTTTGTGGAGTACGTGGCGATCACAGGAAGGAACTCATCGGATGGAGGGTGTCTTCGCGGCGAACGGTCCTGCGATTCGCTCGAGACACAAAGTTCAAGCCGAGATGGCGGATGTGGCACCCACGCTGCTCGCAGCGATGGGACTCGCAGTTCCGAGCGATATGGAAGGACGGGTACTGACCGAACTGTTCAACACGCCTCCCGAAGTGGTGCTCGAATCACCTGCCCCCGCACAGCAGGGCTACTCGATGGATTCGGTCTATAGCGAGCAAGATCAAGCCATCCTCACTCAACGGCTCAGCGATTTGGGATACCTCGAATAATTCATGCTCACGTTTGTTCGTCAGCGGAAATGATTCGGACGTGTCTTCCGCAATGTTTGCAACTGACCGCCTTGCCGCAAAATGCCGGACTGATCTGGACGGTTTTGCCGCAACGGCACTGGAACGATTCCCAACCCGTCCCAGTTCGACGATACGCCAACGCCGGTTCGGTCAGTTTAGTCCCGACCAGGACCTTGTCCGGTTCCTGCACATACGGTTGATCCGCTTGCGGCTGAGGAACCTCATGGGTTCGTCCACAACGAGGACATTGAATACTCGGGTGGCGGAAATGTTCCGGAACCTTGATCGTCAAACCACAACTACACACCAGAGGAATGTATCCGAACGCGAGATCGAGAATGCCGCCCACTCCGCGCGCTCGTTCAATGTAATCCTGACGAGTCTCGGTTTCGACGGACGGCAAGCGGGCGTCGATGTGGCCTTCCGTCGATAGCACACTTGCCCCGACGCCGCTCCGATTGTGACCCACCACTTTTTTGAAAGATTCCTGATAATCGGTCCAGCCGGCGCCACCCGCCATGCTCCGCAAAACCTCGATCCGCTTTTCGGTGGGGGGATGCGTGGAAAACCAGCCGATCCACGAGGAACTCTCCAGCGGATTGACGATGTACATGGGCGCCACCACGCGGTTGACGTCGCCGGCACCCCGGTCGCCGGCGGAAATTTTTTGCAGCGCCGAAGCCAGCCCTTCGGGATAACGTGTGAATCGCGCCGACGACGCGTCCGCCAGATACTCCCGGCGGCGCGAACATGCAAAGAACAGCAACTGCGCTACGATGGGCGCCAGAACCGCCAACAGGAGGGCGAAGACAAACACGATGATGGCCCCCTGACCCCCGCCGCGACCGGATCGCCGCCCTCTTCCCCCGCCGTACCACAACGACCGAAGAAACAGATCCGAAATCAAAACAATGGTTCCCAGCATGACACCGGCGATGGTCATGAATTTGACGTCGTAGTTTTTGATATGGCCCATTTCGTGGGCGATGACCCCTTGCAGTTCGTCGCGATTGAGTTTCCGCAGGAGGCCCGCCGTCACCGCGAGAATGGCTTTATCGGGATTGACGCCGGCGGCAAAAGCATTCATTTGCTCATCATCCAAAATGTAAATCCGGGGCATCTTTCCCACACCCGACGCGATCGTCATTTCTTCGACGATGTTCCATAACTGCGGGGCATGTTCCTTGCTCAAAATTTCTCTCGCCTTCATTCCCGCCAACAGGATCCGTTCTCCTTGTGCGAAAGCGACGGCCATCAGAATCAACCAGATCGCGCAGGCTGCCCCCGCCCCGATCACGCCGCCCCGCCACGACAGCGTGACAGCGTGCAGCAGGTTGTCTTTCGGGGATTCAACCTGAGGCCAATCATCATCGAGGACGCGATCAGAGGTCACAGTGCGATAAACAGCCAGTGATTTGAAATGACCAGCGTGAAAGGAAGTTTCCATGTCAATCAGCGCGCCGATAGCATACCCCAGCAGCACCATAAGCGCCCCCATGAGGCTGATGAGGATGATCGAACGTCGCTGATTGGCCTGAATCGCTTCCCACATGATTGGTCGCTCTCAAACCACCTCACGGCGGACGAAGTCGACCCCGAAACAATAGTCGCCTTTTTCCGCCGTTGGGCTATTATTATCGTATGCCGGAGGTCGAAGGCGTGCAATTATAATTTCGTCGGCAGTTTGT
Organism: uncultured Phycisphaerales bacterium; assembly: GCA_903905665.1. Lineage (GTDB taxonomy): Bacteria > Planctomycetota > Phycisphaerae > UBA1845 > CAIVHJ01 > CAIVHJ01. Next base: position 811 of record CAIVHJ010000048.1, on the reverse strand, counting down.
AAGCCCCAAGGGGCAGGGGTCTTGCACCATAGAGCACCATCGGGTGGAGTTGCCGGTCGTCGACGCGTGGGAACAGGCGTAACAAACGGACAGGAAGTCATTTTCTTATCCGGGGTTTTCATTCAGTCGTGGAAGCGTTCGCCGGAAACCAGAATTTGCCCTGCGTGTAGTTCTCTCCATCGGTTGGAGATGCCGAGTTGATATTTGATGGTTTTGGTAGGAGACACTCCGAAGATCGAGTCAATTTCCGCGCCGGTTGCCAAAACCATCACGGAAACACGAAACCGCGGAGGAGGCGCCAGCGCAATAAGATAACGGATATCGCGCACACGGGCGTGCATTTTTTCGTTCCAGCACGCATCGAGAACACTTTTTGAGGCGGGATGATGATGTCCGAAGTCGATCGTGACGGATTTTCCGGTGTGATGTTTGACTTCAAGAATCTGGTGTCGGAGGTCCGGAAAGACTCCAGCCCCCGGAGGGTAATGATATCCGAGTGATTTGGCTACTTCGAATTCGAACCAGTGTCCCTTTGGGCGAACCTCCAAAATGCGATTGTCGCTATCTCGCGGGGCTTCAATTCCCATGAGGGGCTTGACAAGGAAGGCTAATTCTTCAAGAGAAAACAGCAACGATGGATCGGTCGGTGCATTCGCCAAGGGTTCGCCGTCTTGCAGGTCGAGCGAATGAATGCGTTTTTTCTTGTTTTGAGCAGAGGCAAAAGTAGTGACGCGCCTAAGAGCTTATCCGAATAACCCCTGATTGGCCGATGAATTCTGTGGCACGGTTGCCACAGGAGATCAGGGATGAC
>CAIVHJ010000047.1 GCA_903905665.1 uncultured Phycisphaerales bacterium | reverse complement strand
TCGGTGATTCGGGCGCTGGAGGATCAGTTTGTTGCCGACCTGAGCGAGTCGGAAGAAGTTCAGCCGGAGTCACTTGCGACACGGCCGTTTCGGGTTCAACTGGCCGAGAATTTCTGTCGATTGCTTTCACCGATCTTGTGATTGAGTTTCACTCCCACCGAAGCCATCAAATCTCGCAAGGCTTGAACCGGTTCATTTTCGATAGGTGGAAATCAGTCGGGAGCGAACGGCTTGAAGCCGAGCGACGTGTTCCCGATCACCGAGATTGAGCCAGTAACGGATGCGTTGCTCGATGAGGCGGATCGTGTCGTTGGCGAGCTCGCCGAGCATCGCCGGAGATCGCATGCCGCCTGCGCCGCGTCGCGCGCGATTCATTCTCAGTCGTTGCAGCCGTCGCAGGACTTCGGCACGCCGGGCCAAACTTCTGGGTTTTCGCCGTCGGGTTCGCTGGGGCTGAGGTTGGTTGGGTCTGTTTTCCATGATGGGTCTCTCCTATCCATCCGGGTATCACTCTATAGGATTCTTAGGCTGTATCGGCTTGATTTCCACAACGACGGAGGGGTGAAATTCCTGATTTTTCACAAGCCACAGCAGGTTCAAGGGGTTGGGATGATCAAAAAATTTCATTAACAGTTTGTGTCGGGAATTGCACAAAACAGTCAATTAGACTTCAAAATACTCATCGGCGGATTCCCGGCCAAGCCCAGAGGGACGGTGGTCCGTCGGGGGGACCATCCGAAACCGGCGTGAATAGATTCTGTTGATGAAAAATTGCTCAATCGGTCGATATTTTTCAGTGCAGGACGAATTCCTTCAGGTTCAGGCGAGCGCGGCGTCGGAGTTCACCTTTCTGGACAGGAGCAACACATGAGCGCGGGGGCTTCCGTGTGGGGTCGCATGGAGCACTGGTTCAATCCTCTCGGTCGGGATGATACAGTTCCGCTTCTGGCGCAATCGGGTTACCAATTGACGGAACGAGTTGAGCCGATCGTTGTTTCCGGTGATTCACCGCCGTCGCCCCCACCGGTCCGATCTTCGCCTGATTCGGGATCATTTTTCTGGCGGATGCTGGACTGGCGGCCGGGGCGGAAGCGCGAACAAAAGATTCAGCAATTGCAGACCGGTTACGATCACGTGGTGGATTTGGTGGAGACGCTTCGGGACCATCTACATCAACAGAATCACCGGGGCGATCAGATGATCGAACTGCTCACGCGCCTGAGCACGGGCGTCGGGGAGTTGCCTTCCACGGTTCGGGATCAGGGAGAAGCCCTCCACGAAATGGCGCATCAGGTCCAGCAATCGCTGTCGCAAACGCAGGCGATGACGGGCCTGTTGCGGGATTTGCCGGATGTCGCGCGATCCCAGCACGAGGCGCTTCGGTCGATATCGCAGCAACTCGAACGATCGGGGCAGGGCACGACGCAACTGTCGGAGCAAATGCAGGCGATAAATCTGACGATTCAGCGACTGGGTCATGCGTCGTCCGATCAGGTTCGAATCCTTCAGGAGATTCATAACACCACCCAGTATCAGCAAATACAGCTGGCTGATCTGTGCCGGGAACAAACCCGCCGTTTGACCGTTCTGGCGTGCCTCGCCGGAGTGGCGGTGGTCGTGACGGTTGCCGCAGTGATACTCCATTTGGTATTCTAATGGCGCGGGGAATCCGTGATCACGCGTCCCCTGTGATGGGGGCGGGGGTTCTCTCTGTCATTATGTTTGGGATGGATGTGCCATGTCCGATATAAAACCGGCGACGGAATCCGGGGCTTCCGCAGGGACGTCAGTTCCTCCGGAACAGTTCATCACCCAATTGCTGAGCGGCATGGCGCAGCATGAGGCGTCGGATTTGCACCTCAAGGTCGGGTTCCCGCCCTACTACCGGATTCAGGGGCATTTGAGAAAGATCGGGACGGGGATCATCGACTCGTCAGACTATTTGGAAGCCATGATGAATCCGCTGGTCCCTCGCGCGCGGCGCCACGAATATGAGGAGCGGGGCGACCTGGACTTTTCGTATCGCGGGTCGGACGGTTCGCGGTTTCGGATCAACGTGTTTCGCGCGATGGGCGAGATGCACACCGCGATTCGGCGGGTGAAAAACCAGATTCCCGATTTTGAGGATTTGCGACTGCCGCCGATATACCGCTCGACGATCGAAAAAACCCACGACGGGCTGATACTGGTCAGCGGGGTGACGGGTTCGGGTAAAAGCAGCACCCTGGCGGCGATGATCAATTACATCAACCTGAATCGCCCCAAGCACATCATCACGATTGAAGACCCGATCGAGTACGTTTTCGATCCGCACAAATCGATCGTGTCCCAGCGGGAAATCGGATTGGATATTCCGAGTTATTCCGAGGCCTTGCGATACGCGGTACGCCAGGACCCCGACGTAATGTTCATCGGCGAGATGCGGGACAAGGACACCATGCTGGCGGGTTTGCAAGCCGCCGAAACCGGTCACCTCGTGTTCGGATCGATCCACTGCAGTGATTGCCAACAGGCGTTTTCTCGCATTCTGGAGTTTTTCGATCAGGATCAGCACGATTTTATTCGCTCGTCGTTGTCGAACAGCCTGGTGGCGATCATGTGTCAGCGACTCATTCCGGCGCTGGATCCCAAGGTGGGACGCGTCCCCGCCACGGAAGTGTTGCTCAGCACTCCGACGGTCAAGGACAAAATCCGTCGCGGAGAAGACTCCGATCTGCCGGCCGTCATCGAAGGCTCGATCAGCGAGGGGATGCGTAACTTCACCCATTCTCTGGCCGAACTGATCGAAAAGGAACTGGTGTTTTACGACACGGCGATGGAGTACGCCACCAACCGCGAAGCCCTGGCGAGCTCCGTCCGAGGCATCAAAGTGACCCAGCAAACGCTCGTCGGTCGCGTCCGAAAAACGTAGCGACGCCAATCGGTCAACACGCGGATTTCACGGAATCATGAAGGAGTCGGTTGAAAATCGGGGGATGTCCCTGCCGGAGTAATTCTGCATGCCTTCGATCCGCCAGATGTTGTCCTGATCAATTCCGACGCGGGGAGAACGAGTCCACTGGGTGCTCCCGTCGGCGCGAAGAACGTTTTGCCCGTCGGGATGACGATGCAACGGCGAATTGAGTTCGGCGGGATTCGCCAGTCGAACGTTCCGTTCCGAAAAAACGGGATTCGGATCGGCATAAACAACCAGTTGAGGCTGGACCGAGGCCTGATTACGATCCGAAACCATGATCTGTGAATCGTAGCTGCAGTTGCGGGGTTCAGCAAAGTCGCGGAACTGGGAGTAATCATCGGCGCGCATGACAATTCCGAGGGGATCGGTGGGACAGACGAACCGGCTGGCGCCGTCCACATAGCGATGGGCCAAAAGCAGGAAACGGTTTTGACTGTTTCGAAGAGGCTGCACATCGACGGTTTCATTTCCAAACCGGCTCGCCGCAGACGAATCTGGAGATTCGCCCCGCCACGTCGCACCCTGAGGACCGATGAACGGCCAGCGGTTTTGATAATCTGCACCGTAGGCGACGAGTCCCTGACCGATGTCGGAAAGGTTTCCGGCGCAATGCGTTCGCTGATTCCAGGCCGACGCACGAGCCATTCCCGGTACAAGAATCGACCCCAAAATCACCAGACACGCCGCCGCAATCAGCGATTCTCTGAGCGACAGGGGAAATCGTCCCCACGCCGTAATCCACGCCGAAGAAATGGGCTTAAATCGGATGATGTCAAATAAAGATCGGGTAGTTCGAGACGCCCGAACCTCACGCTGGATCCGGTGAAGAACCTGTTGTTCAAGGTCGGGAACGACGGGCATCGCATTCCAGTCCGCCAGCGGGGAAAGGGTTTGTTCAATCTCGCGGCTTCGCGCGGCAATTTCGGGTGAAGATTCGATCAGTTGCTCCACTTCGGCCCTATCACGTGGTTCCAGCCAGTCCATGTGATAAGCGAGCAGGCGGTCATCAAGTTGTCCGTCAAATGGCGTCGTCATGATGTTTCACAATTCACCCAAGTCGGTCCGGAATCTGTGACGAGCACAGGGTTCCGAATAATTGTACGGCGGCATGAAGCCGACTCTTGACCGTCCCCAGCGGAATGTTCAACAATTCCGATAATTCCTTGTATGCAAAGCCATGGTAATAACCCAGCACCAAAACCTCCCGGAGCGGCGGCGGGAGCTGATTCACCAGATGTCGAATCTGCATGGAGCGTTCTTCCTGCTCGACGGACAGCAAAGATTCCTCCGGATCGTGGACGAACAAATCCACGAAACGGACCTCGGTATCGTTTCCCGTGGACGCATCGAGCGATACTTCCGGGTGGCGTCGCCGACTTCGCAAATAGTCGCGGATTTTGTTGGCCGCAATCGTGAAAACCCACGGCCGGAATCGACGTTTGCGATCAAAACTGCCTGCCGATTGATATACCTGCAACATGGTTTCCTGCACCATGTCTTCGGCACTGGCGGCGCTGCCCAAACACCGATACGCAAACTGAAACAACTCCTGACTGTAACGCCGGACGAGCAACTCAAAACATTCTTCCCGGCCGGATAAAAACTCGACCAGCAACTGCTCGTCGCGCAGCGTATTCATGACACCGTTTCCATCTTTCATACGTGAGACCCCGTCCTGCGGTTCATCCCCCCGATTCCATCCATAAGTATACGGACCTGCTTTCCAATCACCAAGCCGGAATTGTTGAACGGATGTAACTCGCCTGAAAATAAGAGGTTACGGATATTCTGCGAGGTAGTAATTATCAGGAAAAGGCACGTTTGAACTGAATGAAGGCTCCGAAAAGAAGCACAACAATCAACACCGTTCGGACCACACGCGGCGGGAGCGTATGGGTCAGCCTGCTCCCGATGAAACTGCCGGTCACGACGAAGGGCAAGAGAACCCCGACCAGTCCCAGCGGTTGCGAGAGAGTCTGTCCGGGTGCGGAGCACCACTCATAATTTTTGTCGATAGCACCCACAATGCTCAAGCCACAGATGATGGCGGCGGAGTTTCCGATGGCGTTTCGCAGCGGTAGCCGAAGCATGAGTTGTTGCATCGGAACCGCGATTAACCCTCCGCCGATCCCAAGCAATCCCCCGATGAAACCAGACGGAAATCCGACCCACAACGCTGCTTTCCATCGAGAAATGACCGAGGTGTGGGCCTCAGAAATCGCCTGTGAAGATGATAAAGAAGCAGGTGTCCACAATCGGCGAATGTGAAAAATCGCCACGATCACGAGAAAAACACCAAACAGAGCCGCCAGATTCTTCTGATACTCACCCTTGAAAAAAGATTGCTCGCTGAGTTGGACTCCGAGAAGAACCCCCACAACGGCGAAGGGAACCGCCGAACGAATGACCCTGGTAGAAACGACACCGGCCCGGTGGTGTTGCCACATCGCAGGAAGTGAAACGCAAAAATTGGCGATCATCCCGACGGCCTGATGTAAATGCTGGTTTAACCCCAGAACGAGATTGAGCGCAGGAATCAGAATCAGACTTCCACCCAGTCCGAGCATGGCGCCCAAAACTCCGACGACGAGTCCGAGCGCAGCAAGTTCAACGAGGGTCACCGGTGCGAAATTCATCGGGTCGGCTCGCTCCCGTGGAAAAATCACCATCGTAGTGACGCATGGGCGGGAGTCAATCCCGACCTGTCGGGATTCACCCGGAAACAGGAATGAAGAAATCGACGAATGAGGCATCGCACAGCGGAGCAGTTCGTGCGGCGATCAAGACCTCATAATGATCGTAACAGTACATCCACTGAAGTGAGACTCCGACGTAAATCAGAGCGATCGCCCAGACCATGCCCTCGGCGAATCGATTGCGGCGGCAAAGCAGAAGAATGAGACTTCCACAGGCGACCAGCGAGATCTTATACAGGGTGACAAATGAAACCCCGCAACCGAGCAGGTAATTCGCAAGGGGGTTGGATTCGACGAGCACACCTTGCCGATGCGCTTCGAGCGTGAACGTGAGGTCAAAAGCGTTCATCAAGACGATGGCGAAAAGAAGCATGACCACTCGCCGCCCCCGAAACACCATCGGTGTCCGGTCCCGACTCACCGGAATTGCGTCGAGGATGCCTGTTGCAACCAGACTCATAACCTGACCCTTATGGGTTCCACCCCCTGTGTGTTCCTCATTAAATGTAAGATTGGAATCGATTTCGGAGAAATCACCGACATGAATCTGGGCGTTTTCTACCGTCAGCGCGGCGATTTGCGGAATCCGGGCGCCGTTCATTCGTCCGATAACCGCATAGAAAGGTTCGCCCTCTGCGACTACAATGCTGCGACGAAGGACTGCTCATGAACGATTCGCAGTGTAATCTGGCGGACATCTACGCCCCGATTCAATCGGAACTTCTCGCCGTGGCCGAGCGGTTCGATCGGGAGTTGCTCAGCGACGTGGCGGGGGTACAGCAGTTGTGCGATTACCTTCGGGAGTTTCGGGGCAAAATGCTTCGGCCGGGACTGGTGTTGCTCTGTGCCCGCGCCGTCGGCTCCTGCACTCCCGAACACATCACACTCGCCGCCGTGCTGGAAATGATTCATATCGCCACCCTCGTTCACGACGACGTCCTGGACGAAGCTCAACTCCGACGACGGTCTCCGACGCTCCACGCTATGAGTAGCAACGAAACGGCGGTTCTGATCGGAGATTATCTCATCAGCCACGCCTATCACTTGTGCAGCACTCTGCCCTCTCCCCAAACCGCTCGCACAGTCGCCGCTTGCACCAACACCGTCTGCGAAGGTGAGTTACTGCAAGTCGGTAATCGTGAAAACTGGAATCTGACGGTTCAGCAGTACCTGACCATCATCACCAAAAAGACTGCTGCCCTGACGAGTCTCGCCTGCCGATTGGGCGCGGAATTCGCCGGTGCGGATAACGCCGCGACGGAGGCCCTGGCGGGTTACGGACTCGAACTGGGAATCGCTTTTCAGATCGTGGACGACGTGCTCGACATCGTGGGTGACGAGGAAGAAATGGGAAAAACCCTCGGCCGCGATCTGGACAAGGGGGAATTTACACTTCCGATTATCCATTTTCTGCAGCGGGCTGACGCATCCCAACGGGAGGAATTTCGGAGCCTCTGTCACCGATCAGATTCCTCGCGTGCGGGGCGAATGAAAATCCTGCTCGACGGCAGTCTCGACCACGCCCGGAAGACCGCCCAGGATCGGGCCGAAGCAGCCATGCGCTATCTCGACAAACTACCGGATACGTCGTTCCGTCAATCGTTGATTCAACTCTCGCGCTTTATCCTCCAGCGCCGAGCGTAAACAAATTCGTTGAACGAAAAAAGCCCCCGCCGATGGGCAGGGGCTTGAATTCGATCCTTTCAGACCAAGGGAATTGCTTCCCTACGGTGTTGGCGCCGCCGAGGTGAGGTTGTTGGCCCCGAAATTGTTTCCGTAAATCAAATAGATTTCACCGGCATCAAGCCGACGGGCCTGCGAAGGCAACTCCGGATCGACGAAATCCGCCGTCGGATTTCCGATCATGATGTCGTCGAAGCCGTCCCCGTTGATGTCCCCGATGAAACCCACATATTCCGGAGCGGCGTCCGACATCCGACGCTGGACCAGTGAACCGCTGCTGTCTTCGAGAAAGACGCAGTTTTCCTCGATTTCGGCGTCACAGAAACATTCTGGGTTAGTGACCTTGAATTCATCGTCGGGATCTTGGAATGGGTTGCAATTAACGTCCTGTACAACAACTTCCTTGTCAAGTTCGTAAGCATCGAGAGTTCCCTGCTTATAGGGTCCGACGAAAACGATGCCCGGAAGATCTTTCGTGCCGACCTGGCTGAGGAAGAACGTTTGGTTTTCAAGATGTTTCCCGCCGAATATCAGATAGACGAGTCCTCGGCGAGGAGGAGCATCCGGAGCATCGGTCGGGAATTTGTACGTGGCGTCCGGTGCGGAAATCAGTATGTCTGCGAGTCCGTCGCGATTAAAATCCCCACCGGCGCTGATGTCCGCCCCGGCGAAGTCCCCAGAAGATGCACCGAAGAACTTCGTCCCTTTGAGTTCAAACGTGCCGATCTGGGAAACTCTCCGATCACCGTCAATGTTCTGCCCCCCGTACACAATCGCCACGAGTCCGTTGTTCGTGCGCTCCTGTCCGTCGTAGTCTCTCGATGCAAACACGACATCGGCAATCGTATCCCCGTTGATGTCGCCGCCGGTAGCCTGCTTCAGACCGAGGTGATCGTTCGCGCTTTCTCCGAAAATCCGAAGCATCGGAGGCCGACAACTCTCAAATTCCGACGGATCCCCACAACTGGGAAGATTTGCCTGACTGAGTTTGGTGTTGCCGTACGGCAACCGCGAATACAAAACGTAAACCATTCCACCGTCCGTGATTGTGGTTTCCGGCTCAACGCTGCTGTTCAGATAAATCTGGGGATCTGCAAACGGAGCACCCATCAGGATGTCCGCCCGACCATCCTGATTGAAGTCCCCTGCCGAAACAGCGCCGCCCAGTTTGTCCTCCGGTTTCTCGCCGAAAATCGATATGTATGGGGGCGCGATCAAATCGCGGTAGCGATCCGCGTCTTTACAGGCACAACCTGCATTGATCAAGTATGGGAGATGCGACGTGCCGTTTGGTCCGAGCCCTGAAAAGTTCTGTCCGAAGAAAAGTGTCACGTTGGAGTCGGTCAATCGGGTGGCGAGGTGCGGATGGAGTTCACCATAGGCAAGCAACTCCTGCCGGTCCAGTTCGTTTCGCGGAGCCGATAACAATAATTCCGACAGACCATCGCGGTCCAGATCCTCCAATACGCTCACCTTCATCCCCAGATGATCCTGGATCGGATCAATCGGATATGAGGATTCACCGGGATTTTCCGCTTCGTAACTCGCGTAGATCGCAATCTCGAACCGTGATCCGGTCCAAATCTGGCCCGTGTCACCTGGTCCCGTGTCATCTGGTAATGACGATCCTACTCGGTTTAATGAAACCACCGAATTGTGCGGTCCGGCCAAGTTTCGGCAGGAATCATCCGGGCCCAAATCCACGGCGTTATTCTCGCCGTAATACAAGAACGCCCCACCCTGCTTATCCTCGGATTCCCCGGGACAAACCAGATAGGTGGAGTTTAAAGACGGATCGCCCTCGCACGGAGAGCCGGTACAATAGTTGTTCGAATACGGATCCAGATACTTGTTGCAGTCATCAGGATCGTCACCGGGATCGTCGTCCCGAGTTGTAGCTCCGAATTCATTGTGTGGCATGCCGAACAGCAACTCCGGAACATGGCACACATCTGCCGGACCCCCGTTGCCTCCCATATTAGGCACCACGGTAAAATCCTTGATCCCCAGCGTGTATGGATCCTGAAGGTGATTGGAGAACTCAATATGCGTCGTATCCCCGCTATCTATAAACACAGGAAACGGCAGCGAGTAGGGTGACGTCCCAACCGGCGCCATGAACACGACACCCCGGAGAAGACCGATCGTCTCCGTGCTGCCCTGCAAATCAGCACCGAGCGTGCCGCCGATGGTGTTGATGTTGATCTCCCCGCCGAACCGTTCTCCAGGCGTCCCATATACGAGATACGCTTCTCCCGTGTTTCCGAAATTCCGGGAGTTTCCAAATTGGGCGACCATCACGACGTCCCCGGCCCCGTCCAGATCCTGATCACCGGCGGAACCCATTTTGTTGCCGAGGTGGCCGCGCGGATTGAAACCGAGGAACCGAGCGCCGGAGTATTGGAATCCGACAAGACCGAGATCGACGGCCTCGGGGGTCGAACCAGCAGAACCCTGCACCAATGCCAGGACGTATAACTTGCCCGAAGCGTAACTGTGCATTGCATTCAACCCGTCGTCGATCGTCGCGCGAATGAAATACGGCAACCCGTCTTTGCGCTGCGGTATCGTCTGGATGTTCACCGTGATCGGCGTGTCGAATTGCCGGAATGCCCCCGCCGTCACCGACTGCCGCGACAGTATGATCAGTCCGCCGTTTGCGTTCACGTCGTCTTTCGTATAATCGTCATTTGTCGGATTTTGATCCGTATCAAGCATCAGCACCAGATCGCACGGATCTCCGTCTTGATCGTAATGATACGCAATTCCGGGATCGATGGGCTGCCCCGTGTTGTCCACAAAGGGGATCAGCAGTGTTGGTCGCACGCTGATCGTGAACTGGTCGTCCTGCGACACGCCCCGATTGACTTGTGGGGCCGTGACGATAACTTGCGGTGTAGAGTTGGGCGTGCCAATGCCGGCCTGTGTGATCGTGATCGTCACACGATTCCCTGAAGCCGCATCCAGCGCATACGCCACGACAGGCGTGTTCACCCCGTCGTTGATGGTCGCGCGAAGATAATAAGTACCGAGAACGATATTGGATGTGTCGATCTTGAAAGCGTCGGGATTGGTGTCGTTCTCGTGCAGCCCCCCTGCGATCTGATAAATACCCGGTCCGTTGACCTCGATGAGATCGATCGCGATTTGGGCGTCGTCGTCGGGATCGCGGTCCTCCCAGCGGATCATGAAGGACTCGCCGCGGCTGACCGCAAGATTCGAATTCGGCTCGAGTATCGTGATCGTCGGTGGAACATTACCCGACACCGCAGGACTCGTGAAGGGCTCTACGGACAACCCGCTTTCGCCACCGCACCCAACCCATCCCGCAATCACGATGATCATTCCCATCGTGATCCCCGCCGCAATGCCACCCATCCGTAATCCCGTCTTCATCCGATCTACCTGATATCCCATGCGCGGGTACTCCTTGTCGTTTCTCGGCGCGCCGGAGCACCTGTATTCCAAAGCACCCCGCGGCTTATCTCAGCAGGTTATCCTACCCTTCATTCTTCGCTGCGTCTGACGGTCGACAAAACCTTCGTCTCAATCCCGACCAACCGGGAGTAATCCCCAACGATTGAACTTCGGGAATCTCGTACCGTGTCGTCCATCCCGGCGGACCGGGTTCGGGTAGGCGATGCATATTCTCACGCAAAATCTTACGGCAGCAGCACTTGACAAGTCAAGTTGGACCCCTTGTAAATCTTCTTTTTCCGGGGGAATTGGCTGGACACCTGTGTTCTGCTATCCTACGATTAGGGTGAGGATATGACTATGCGCAGACAACTCATGACGTTTGCTGGATTTACGCTCATCGAACTCCTCGTGGTCGTCGCCATCATCGGTTTGCTGATCAGCATCCTCGTTCCAAGTCTCTCAGCAGCCCGGTCCCAATCCAAGGTGGCCGTTTGCAGGGGGAACCTCAAATCGCTCGGTGAATTGATTATCCTCTACTCCCAAAACAACGACGACTGCATCCCCAGAGGTCCTCATTTTGGACCGGATCCGGGCAATCCTCTTCTCGCACCCTACATCGCCACCAACCAGTTGTGGATGGGAAACAGCTTCAGCGCCACGTTCGGCGGCGTCACGTGGAACAATCCCCCTCAATACATCGGACTGGGCCTCGCCGTTCAGCAAAAGGGGAAAACGGGCAACGATTTCTTGTTCAGCCCGGGTGATGAACAAAATCACATGGACGAAGAATCGCCCAAAATCGGCGTGGACGGAGTGGATGCTTATGGATCATACATCTATCGTCAGGGCGATATGTTGCCTTCCAACGTGACCGATGAGACCACCTTTGATCTTGCCTACCCCAAACGTGTTCTACTTCAAAACTTGGGTTCGCACAAAATACTCGACCCGACACCGACCAACCCAAATAATACTACGAGGATCGACGTCAAAGCGCTTGCTCTGACGGTCAACGTGCTCGCCCCCGAACCTAACCGCATGATCATTCACAATCAAAAACGCGTCAATGTTTTATTCGTGGACGGCTCGACGCAATCGTTTGAAAATAATCCGCAGACAGTTTCATATCCCTATCTTCCGGATCCCACTCTGAAATGGGCCACAATCCCCGCCGAAGCATTCGGAACCGGCGTTGTCCAGGATATCAAAAATCAGCTGGATCGAATTTTTGTGGCTGCCGATTATGGGTATTTCAACTCCGAACCCTGGACCGCCCCCGTTCCCTAGTGACCCTTAAGCGATCAGAGTAATTGCCGTGATCGCTCCGAATCATGCTGAATGAGAACCCGATGATCGGTGCAAGACCTCGAACGGAGACGTGTTTGACCTGAAACACACTGCGGAGCAGGCACAAGCCATTATCGACTTGATCGAACAACTGCGACCACCGAGCACCTAGCCTCACGGATCGGCAATTTTTGCGGGAAGGGGGTTCCGGTGCGTCGAAGCGTCGAAAACCCGACTGGTGCAGCGGGACCAATTCTCCGATGGGACATGTAGTGAACCATTGGGAGGATGTGCCATGACAGTGATGAATCGATTGGGTGGGTTTCGGCGGGTGGGGTTGGTGATGATGAGCGCGGGGTTGATGTCGTTCTTGATGTGCAACGGCGGGGATGAAAATTTTAAGAGTTTTCGAACCTCCGCCGGACCGGGACTCCAAAGCGGAGTCACGTCCATTCTGACCGGCGACGGGACGAATCTGGCTGACGGTCTCAACACGATCATCACGAGCTTGCTTGACGGTTTGTTCTCCATTGTCGAACCCGACAAGTGATGACCTGCTCGTCTGAGGCTTCTTGTTGAGAACTCCGGATCGGCATTTCGGAACAATTCACGATTTCAAAACACGGGTTGAGGAATCGCGCGATTTTTGCGCGAACGGGCGCATAATTTTCATTTGATGATGTCTATTCGAAAAACACATCCCTTCGGGGTTGTCGCTAAACGACGTTTGCGAAACGAGGTGGCACGATGGAAACATGGGGAGAAATCGTAGCGACGACGGATGGGCCGATAACGATCACACCATCTCAACGAAATCCTCATCTCATCTGAACTTGACAACTGACGTGCCGGTCTGGATGAT
>CAIVHJ010000046.1 GCA_903905665.1 uncultured Phycisphaerales bacterium | reverse complement strand
CCCACGGGCGCTGCAATTGGCCTAATGCAAGGAAGACGAGCCCCGAGGCGCGCAGCGTACTCCCTGTACGTGAGCACCCGAGGGGCGAAGTCTGAAGCAGCAATCGGTCCGGGGCTTCCGCCGCAATGGAAAGAGTGGGTGGATGCATCGGATGATTTTCGAAGACACCGCAACCAACAAACGACAAGCCCGGTAGGCCGTGACAGTGCGTGCGTCACGAAACCGGCTTGAATCAACCTTTCCACAATGAAATACCTGTGAGATAGGATATTGGAGTGACAACCGGGAAGTACTTCCGGTCTTTGGGTATGTCTCTGGGCCCGCGATACTCGCAATTGAACGACTGGCTGGGGGCGCAAAAAAACGGCCGGAAGGAATGATCGCTTGTGTGTCCTTCAGAGTTTTCGGTTTGACAAGTGGACGGTCAGGCTCTTAACCTCACCGACATCCTCTCTTCGTGTTCACGCCTCGTCTAAAGTCTTTCGCTAATCCGTATCGCCGATATGGGTTTGGCGATCCCGCTGGGCCGTTGGCCGTTTCCTCGGCTTGGCGGTTTTCCGAAATCAGCGCTGATTGCCGGAACGAGTCCAGCATCAACTTTTCGAGTTACGTGCACCTCCAGAGTATTGCCTTGTCTCACCTAGCCGGATCACCCGAAGGTTTCCGGCACCTCTCTTGGACTTCTGTTCCCTTCAGCACCAATCAGATTCAAAGGTCCACTTCTCGGCGGTTTTCCATGCCACCTACGTTGCGTCTTCAGGGTTTGGGTACCCTCTTGACGCTTTCCTCCCTTTGAATCCTAGTGAGCTCCGGAGAACTCACCGCGCTCATGGGATTCACCCTTCGGAGTTTTCCTGATGGATAGGTACTTCACCGTTGCCGACAAAATGAACCTGTGTGCTGTTTCTGTCGCTTGTGATACGGCAACCGAAGTTACCGTACGGACTGACGACCCGCAGCTTTCAGGCTTTTACCCTTTCCTCCAGCCCCGGTCACATATACGAGATATGCAACCAGAAAACTCCCCTGGGTTTTTCCTTTCTAGGGTTTGCAGCAACGACCTTGAATCGGTTTTGCCGATTCTCCTCTCCTGGGGTTGGTTCCTCATCCTTTCGAATCAGGAAACTTCCCCTTCAGAGTTTCAATCAGCCGCTGCCTTGTAACGACCTTCGGGTTGACCGACGATCATCACCTCCCTTTTAAGGTTTTTGCACCAGTCTGTTCCTCAGCATTAAGACGTAAATACACTGGGCTATGGGTTCACCTCATCAGTGCTGTAACATTGCTGTCACGCTACACTGATTCTTTGGTGTATTTGCGTCTGACCGGAGTTGCCGGGACCAGATAGAGGTGCCAAGCTGATACATCCTTTCAGCCGCATAACAAACTTACACCACAATTTCAAAGAATCAAGTGAAGATCATTCGGATTTCATAAAAAACAGGTCTTGATGCCGAGTTGCGTTTATTGACGAAATGCTAATTGATGATCAGTCAATCAGTAGCAAGGATGCAAAAACCCCTAACATTTTTCAACTTTTTTCTGCGACAAAAAAACTCACAGATTTGTCAAATGCGATTCGCGTGCCTCAAAATTTTTGCGAAAAGTCATGTCCGAAATTTAACACGTGACCGGCAAAGGAGTTCCGATACTTTCAATGCAGAAGCCTCGTGATTCTCTCACGCGATATGCCTTTGTGAAAGAATTATCTGTCTTGCCCATCCTATAGTGTTCTTCGATTGTGAATACTACGAATGGTGCTTCATCCGAACAGATCAGATCAGGTTAATCATTTCCTGCTGATCCAGTTCCAAAACCAAAGTCCGGCGGTGAGAATCAGCGATAAGACAAAGCATGAAACGAGCGGAAAGTAGAATCGAAAATTGTTTCCCTCGTATGAAATGTCACCGGGCAGACCTCGAAATCCGATGCGGCCCAAGCCCCAGACGATCGTGCCCGCCACAATCAGAACAATCCCGCCGAAGATCAAATATTTTCCGACGTCCGCCATGCTTTTCCGATCCATTGTCTATGATCCCATATCGCATTATATTGAACTCAAGGTCGCTCGTGAATTGAGTATTTGGGCAGGCGGCTAACTTTAACATGCAAAAAGGGGGTTCCCATGTCCGTTGAAACCGACGTTGTGTATCAGGGACAATTGCGCTGTCAGGCTACTCATGTTCCGTCAAAGGGCACATTGATCACCGACGCCCCTGTCGATAATGGGGGGCAAGGGGCGGCGTTTTCTCCAACCGATCTGGTATCTGCCGCTCTGGGAACATGCATGTTGACCATCATGGGTCTGGCGGTGGAGCGAAGCGGGCTGGATATCAAGGGTACTCATATTCACGTGACCAAGGAAATGTCCAGTTCGCCGCCGCGTCGCGTAAGTTCGCTGCGTGTGACAATCACTATGCCGAAGGGAAAAAACTATTCGGAGGCGGATCGCAAAAAACTCGAACATGCGGCGCAGGCTTGTCCCGTCAAGCACAGTCTGCATCCCGAAATCAGTATTCCCATCGAGTTCATCTACCCGAAGTAACGCTTGGGGAGAAGCGGTAGTCTGGATGTCGGCTTGATTATGGAACCATGGTCAGCGCGCGTCGGATTCGGTTGAGCGTGGATTTTTTTCCGAGCAATGCGAGACTATCTCCGATGGACGGGCTGATAGTCGTTCCTGTAATGGCCACGCGAATCGGTTGTGCGATATCGTTGATCTGATAACCCAACGGCGACAGTCGCTGAGTCAGGATATTTTCGAGCGATTCAACCTCCGTCCAGTTCTCGCAGCTTTCAAGAATCGGCAGAATCTGCTTCAGCATCTCATAACCGCGCCGGTTGTCTTTGAGCAGGACTGTTTCGACGGCTTGGGAATCCATCTGAATCTGATCATCAACCTTGAACAAAAACGCACACTTGTTGATCACATCGGGAAATGTGCGGAATCCTTTGCAGACGTCCAGAATCCTCGCCAATTTCTCGTCCGAACCGATAAGCCAATCGCTGTATTCATTTACCCGTAAAAAATCCTTGAATGCGTCGAGTAAGTCAAATTCACTGCAAACAGCAGCGCCGTCCTTATTGAACGAGAGCAATTTCTTGCGATCAAATCGAGCGTTGGTCTTTCCGATCCGTTCCAAACTGAACAGACGGATCATTTCGTCAACGGTCATGTGTTCGCGGTCCTGACCCGGCGACCATCCCAACAGCGCGATGAAATTCAAAATTGTCGTCGGGAGATAACCGGCTTTACGAAAATCGTGAACGTCGATTTCAGGAGGAATCTGTCCTTTGGCGAGGGCCTTCTCCTTGTCGCGTTTGCTCATTTTCGACCCGTCGATGTTGAAAATCAGCGGGACGTGGGCATAAATCGGCGTCGGAAATCCCATCGCCATCTGCATCGCAATATGCTTCGGCGTGTTCATCAGGTGTTCCTGCGCACGCAGGACGTGGGTGATTTTCATCAGCGAGTCGTCGATGACGCAGGCGAAGTGATACGTCGGGAAACCGTCCGCCTTGAGAATTACGAAATCCTCAAGTTCCGTCTTTTTCATCGTGACGGGTCCGAGGATTTGATCCGTGACGGTGATATCCTGATCGGGCATCCTGAATCGCACGACCACCGGCCGTCCGCTCGCTTTGGCTTGCTCTGCCTCCTGATGCGTGGGGAATACCGCCGGCCGCGGGTAGATGAACGTGCGTTTGTCCTTCCTCGCCTGCTCCCGCATGGCGGTAAGTTCCGCGGGAGTGTCAAACGCATAGTAGGCTAATCCGGCATCGAGAAGTTTTCGGCAATGCTGACGATAAATATCCAGTCGCTGACTCTGGAAGTAGGGGCCAAGAGGTCCGCCGACTTCGGGACCTTCATCCCACACCAATCCCAGCCATCGCAAATCCGCGAGGATTTTTTCCAGTGAATCGGCGACGTTTCGGGTCTGGTCGGTATCTTCAATTCGCAGAACGAATCGACCACCCGTCTGCCGCGCGAGCAGCCAGTTAAACAACGCCGTTCTCGCACCGCCGATATGCAAATACCCGGTCGGCGACGGAGCAAATCGAACTCGAACAGATGGATCGTCCAACGAAAATTCTCCGGTCAAAACAAGCCCGCTTTGGGCCATGAAATACCTGCGTGGCGTCATTATATAACACGATGGATGATGTCGCACCACGCGTGGGTGGTGCCAAGTGAAGATTATCTCTACGCACTGTGTTGTTGAGGAGGCGTGGCGGCGTCGTTCGTCTGGGAAGCGACATTTTGAGAAGGAACTGTGAACCGCTGAAAAGCAAACCGCACCGGCGCCGAGAACGTGTACAGCAGCAATAGCACGACCAGCGTGATTTCAGGATAAACGGCAATTGCAACCAAAACAAACACCAATTTGATCAGATCGGTAAAAGTTCGCCTCCCCCGGAGGTAGCGATTCGCAAAGTGGAGGTAGTGCAGCCGGCTGACCATGAACAATCCGAGGAGAGCCGCAAACACCGGAAGCGACCATAACAACAGATCGCACAACATCCCGCCTTGTTCCGAGATCAATTTGGCCACCGTGTGAGTTCCTTCGCGGTGGTACAAAAAAATGTGATCATGCAGAATGATGAGTGAGACCAGCATGCCGGCTGCTCCGGGCGTGGGAAGACCGCGAAACGTCTGATGCGATTGCTCAACTTCCTTATTCTCGACGTTGAACCGCGCGAGTCTCAGCGCTGCACACGCCGCATACACCGCCGCCGCAATCCATGTCAGACGACCGATGAAATGGACGGAAAACGGCGCGATAATCAGCGCATAGTCGCTGTTCATCTGCCGCATCAGCAATGCCGTCATGATCAGCGGCGGCGCCACGCCGAAACTCACCACGTCCGCCAGCGAATCAAGTTGCGCCCCGAAATCCGTCGTATGACGAGTCCACCGCGCGAGTCTTCCGTCCAGCGCGTCGAAAATCGCCGCCAGAAAAATCAGATAAGCCGCCATGACGAGATGCGTGGGAAGCAGACGTTCCATCAACGGGCTATTCAACGAGATCGTATCTGCCAGATTCACGGCGGCGCCGCTGACCCACATCGCGCACATCGCGCGCAAACACAGCGTCATCGCACCAAACCCGCACAACAGGTTGCCCAGTGTGCACAGCGTTGGGAGCGTCTGCACATAGCGCAGCCTCCGCCGACGCGGTTTGGCATCAACATCTTTATTGTGAACAATTTTTGGAACCATGCATAACTTCTGATTATATCATATCATGGGGTACTTACGCCAGATATTTCACAGGGTATTATTTCGACGTCTCGACCAGCGGTG
This sequence comes from uncultured Phycisphaerales bacterium, assembly GCA_903905665.1. Lineage (GTDB taxonomy): Bacteria > Planctomycetota > Phycisphaerae > UBA1845 > CAIVHJ01 > CAIVHJ01. The sequence goes on along the minus strand of CAIVHJ010000046.1, from coordinate 1,678 downwards.
TCAAACCTCCATAGACCCGATCTCCGACCCGGCAGCAGATTCGGAGTCCGCTTTGCTGTGGCACGATCAATTCCGTTCCGGAACCGAACTTGATCATCCCAAACCGTTCACCGCTGCCCAGCGCCTCGCCCGATCGCACGCGGCAAACGATCGTTCGGGCGATCGCTCCTGCAATCTGCCGTACCACAATGGGTCCGGTCCACGGGGCTTTCGGATCGAGTATCAGCGTATTGGATTCATTGACGTCCGCCGATTCGGATCGCAGCGCATTAAGAAACCTGCCCGGGCGAAACTCAACTGTCCGAATAGTGGCCGCGCACGGCATCCGGTTGATATGGACGTTAAAAATACTCAGAAAAATCCGAATTCGCACGCACGGCCCGTCGATCCGTTCATGGTGGGCCAGCTCGGTTACCTCCGTAATTTTTCCGTCCGCCGGGGCGTATAAGATGTTTGGTTGCCGTGGAATCTGTCGCGCCGGATCGCGGAAAAACGACACCACCCACAACCAGACTACTCCCGGAACGATCCAAAACCACGGCGTCAAAAGCGATCCCGCCCACCCCGCAATCGCAAGGATCACCGTGAGCACGGCGATGATAGATGTCCCTTCGGATGTGATCGGAATTCGCACAACGGTGTCCCTTAGGCACTATTGCAGGACTCGACAGATGATGATCGCAGTTCGGCAGAGCCGCGCCCGTCAGGAAGCGGTCCTCGATGACCAACCTGTTTGTCTTCCGCTCCCTCACGGTCGCGGCTCTGTTAAGAGTTGTGCAATAGTGCTTTCTTTTGCGACGGCAAACAGGTTAAAATACACTATCAGACTTCGCTATTTTATGCGAGAGGAGCGAACGATGAGTCGCAATTGTGCCCGGATGATCGGCGTGGCTTTTTTGATGTGCAGCGTGTTTCATGCGGTGTCAGCAATGGCCGACCAGCCGGCTGCATCGGTTTTGTCGAGCGCCGATCGTCAACAGGCGCAGGCGGCGATCGACCACGCTCTGGATTATCTGAAAGCGACGCAACGCTCCGATGGTGGATGGGAGCAGAACGGCAAATCCGATCCGGCGATTACGGCGCTGGTTGTTCGTGGTTTTATTCAACATCCCGACTACGGACCCGACCATCCGCTCGTCCAGAAGGCTCTGCAATTCGTTCAGACTTTTACAAAGCCCGACGGTGGAATTTATCCCGAAGGATTTGGCCTGAACAATTATTACACCAGTGTCTGCCTGATGGCGCTGTCTGCCGCCAAAGATGCCGGCGAGTCCAAATACAACGACCAGATCAAAAACGCTCAGGACTATCTCAAGCGGCTTCAATGGGACGAAGGGGAATCGATAGACCCGTCCAACACGTGGTACGGCGGTGCGGGTTATGGAAACGGCAAGCGCCCCGACTTGTCCAATACGCAGATGATGCTCGAAGCCCTCAAGCAAAGCGGCCTTGCCCCCGACGACCCCACGTACAAAAAAGCCCTGAAATTCATCGAACGTTGCCAGATGAGCAGCGCAATCAACGATCAGCCGTTTGCACGCGGGGCCAGTGACGGCGGATTTATTTACACGCCCGCCGCTGACGGTGAAAGCAAAGCCGGCACCGTCACCGAAGAGGGCAAAACCCCGCACTTGCGATCCTACGGCAGCATGACGTACGCCGGTTTCAAAAGTGATAT
>CAIVHJ010000045.1 GCA_903905665.1 uncultured Phycisphaerales bacterium | reverse complement strand
CGGCCACCGGAACAAGATGGGATTCATGTTCGACCACGATGACGTCCAAAAGAAAGCCGCATGATTCGTTATGCGTTTCTACTTAGCATACCAGATTGGAGAGCCCGTGTACCAAAATGATTCTCGCTTTAAAACTCCAGACGATACATCCATGATATGGCGGTATATGAACTACGATAGATTCAAATTTCTTGTCAAAGAACAGAAATTATATTTTTGTTCCGTTGATACTATTAAAAGAGACGATCCGTATGAAGGTTCATATTATGCATGTGATCTTCTAAATGAAGTTGATCCTTCTATTGCCCAAAATTTCGTAAAACAAGCAAATAGTTGTGGGCCTTCGATTGCTGTTAACTGCTGGCATTTGAGTAAATCTGAATCTATGGCCATGTGGAAGCTTTATTCTGGCGACAAGGGCATTGCAATTCAAACCACAGTTGGCAAATTAAAGGTGGCATTTGATGGATTCAAAGATATAGTATATATTGGCGAGATAGTTTATACAGATGAGCCAATCGAGCATCCAAATGGTTGGACAGTAGATATGTTTATGTCTTGTATGACAAAAAGAAAATGTTTTGAGCACGAAAAAGAATTGCGAGCATTTATTTGGAATACAACGAAACAAGTAACACGCGAAAAAGATGGAAGTGTCATTGTTCCGATAAAAGTGAATAGCCTTGCAGAGAAAGTCTATCTATCGCCGACTTCTAAAGGTTGTTTGAGGGCAAAGGTTAATGCTTTAATGAAAAAAAATAACATCATTAATATTCCGATCATTCCGTCTCGAATCTTAACCGCTCCGTGCTTTTAAGCAGACAAGGGTGGGTGATTCACCCACCTTATATAATCACCATAAAAAAACGCCACTGTAACCGGTGGGTCGATGACCCACCCTACGTTCTACGAAACGTGAATTTTGCATTATGCGTGTGTGATCACGTTTCGCATTGAATACAACCCCGGCGGTTGGTGGGTGATCCAGGCGGCGGCTTTGAGGGCGCCGTGGGCGAAGATGTCGCGGGATCGGGCTTCGTGCGAGAGGGTGATGGACTCGCCGGAGCCTCCGAAAATGATCTGATGCGAGCCGACGACATCGCCGGTTCGGACGGCGTGAACGGCAATTTGCTTCTTGTCCTTGGGGCCGATCTGACCCTCTCGTCCATGAACGACATCCGTTTGTTTGTTTCGTCCCGTGGCTTGGATGATGGCATCGAGCAATGACAGGGCGGTACCGCTGGGTGCATCGACCTTGCCAGCGTGGTGCGTTTCGACAATTTCAATATCGAAGTCGTCGCTCAGTCGCCGGGCGAGCAGGGGGGCCACTTCCAGCAGAACATTGATGCCGATGCTGAAATTCGGGGAATGCAGGACGGGGATTTCATCGGCCGCCTCGTGAATCCGTCGGAGCTGGTCGGGCGTGTGTCCCGTGACACCCGTGACCAGCGGCCGACGAAATCGGAGGCAATGTTCCAGCAAGGTCATCGTTCCCGCCGGTGTGGAGAAATCAATCATCACGTCGAAAGGCTGGTCGGTCAGCGGGGTGTCGGAGTCATAAAGTGCGGCGAGGTTGAACCGGGGGTCGTTTTGGGCGAGTGCTACGACGCGCTGACCGGTGCGTCCACGGCAACCGCCGATCGCCAATCGGATCATGCGTTGCTCCCCGGAGAAGGGGTGTTGGATTCGATCAGGCGGCAGATGGCGTTCAGATCGTTGGGGACTTTGATCGGAGAGTTGGTGTAGCGTCGGTGGGGTGTGTGGGGAGCGGGGTTGTGATATTCGACGGTGGCGTTGGGGTCCTTGAGCTGGTGTCCGGTCAGGATGCAAACGACGCGCTCGTCAGGGCCGATGATTTGTTCTTCTCTCAGGAGGTGAAGTCCCGCCACACTGGCGGCGCTGGCGGGTTCACAACCGAAACCGAATCGTCCCACCATCGCCATGTGATCGCGGATCATGTCGTCGTCCACTTCACGTACCACGCCGTTCATCACATCCAGTGCCCGAAGTGCCTTGTGGAGATTGACGGGTCTGCCGATTTCGATGGCGCTGGCGATGGTGTGGGCTTTGTAACCCTGATGATCCATTGCCGTATAGGTGTCTTGAACGATTTGCTCGTCCACGCAGCCGTTGTTCCATCGAAGTTTCTTATTGTTGACCAGATCATAGAGGGTGTCGGCGCCGGCGGCGTTGAGGATCGCCAGGCGAGGGACTTTGCGAACCAGCCCCAGTTGTCGGAGTTCCATCCATGCTTTTCCGAACGCGCTGCTGTTGCCGAGGTTCCCGCCGGGGACGATGATCCAGTCGGGGATTTCCCAGTTCAACCCTTCCAGCACGCGGTACATGATGGTTTTCTGGCCTTCGAGGCGGTACGGGTTGACGGAATTCATGACGTAGAGGTTGAGTGTGTCGGCGGCTTCCTGAACGCGTTTCATGCAGTCGTCGAAATCGCCGTCGATTTGCAGCGTGAGCGCGCCGAAATTAAGCGCCTGCGAGAGTTTTCCGAACGCGATTTTTCCGCTTCCAACAAAAACGATCGCCTGAACGGGGCGATCGGCTGTGGATGCGGCGGCGGCGTAAAGCGCCATGGAGGCGCTGGTGTTTCCGGTCGAGGCGCAGGCGACGCGGGATCGGCCCAGTTTTCGCGCCATTGAAAATGCCGCCGACATGCCGTTGTCCTTGAAACTTCCGGAGGGATTGAATCCCTCGTATTGCAGGAAGAGATGACCGGCTTTCATGCCCAGTTCGGCCGCCAGACGATCCGCCTGCTGGAGAAGCGTTCGACCTTCGCCCACGGTGACCATGTCTTGTTCGGGGACGAACGGCAGCAATTCGCGGAACCGCCAGACGCCGCTGAAATCGAGCGAAGCGGCCGGTGAACGACCGGGGGTGTTCCATCGTGCTTCAAAAAAATTCATGGATTTCGGGATGGGGATTTGATCCCAGTGGTAGGCGGCGTCGAGCAGGTTGCCGCATTGGGTGCATTTGAAAAGGACTTCGTCCGATGCATAGGAGGCGTTGCAGCGGCTGTTGATGCACTGCTGATACGAGAGGGAGTTCATGGATACGTGTGTCATTGATCGGTTGTCGTACAAGCGTTCCAGTGGCGGATGGTAACGACGACCAGCCAGATTGCAGCCACACCATAACCGGCGGCGGCATAGTAGGCATGTTCGGGATACCACGTTTGCATGGCCATTCGGTTGATTGCCAGACCGCACTCGGCGGCATAGAAAATCATAAATACGAGGAGGAAACTGGCGAAGAAATAGCGGTCCACATCCCGGAAGTGGCGGTTGCTCTGCAGCCACGCTTCCCAGGTCGTTAATCCCTGAATGCGGGTTTCGATGTGTTCCTTGAGGTAACGTCCTGCGCGGATGATAGCGTGCTGTTCCGCCATGAAGCCGACCATGATGACCAGCGTGACGAAGGGCAGCGACGCGCTGGCGAACGTGTTTTCGATTTTGTCGGCGATGAAGGCGGCGACGGGAACAAAGATCGTTCCCACGATCAGCAGAACAAACAACCGGAATTTTCAACTCCGGATTTCGTCCCGGAGGGTCAGGTACTGTTGCTTCGCGAATTCTTCTGTCGTCATGATCGATTCTCCTACTGACTCAGATCAAGGGCATTTTGGATTGGTGCGTGATTCGCCCGCGCCGGCGAATCTACATTATGTCGTAATAGAGTTTGTTTCGCTTTCCGTACGCCAAATTCATACCTTACTTATCATTGATTTGGATATTCATTTCACTTGGGAACGGCGTATAAGGTGACACCCGAACCATGGGTTCATAGTTATATATGAAGCCATTGGATAGCGAATAGGTCAGTCTGCCAGCGGCTTTTACGGCTTCAGAATGATAATCGGTAAAGGTCACAGCGATGCTTCCTCCGGGATGACGTAGTTGTGGTATTTTGGTAATCCATGTCGCGTTTGCTGCGCCCAAAGACCATTCTTTGAAATCCGGAGGATACGAACCAGAGCCATTCCATACTGTTGCACTGGTGATTAAATTGCTTGGGAAAAAGGTGCCACCAATATTAGCCCGCATTATTTGATAATCACTGTCGTAGCCGCCGTCAGAAATCAGCATGCAGGATGCCGGATCATAGACGCGTTCCAAGCACCCGCGAAGACGACTGCCGGCTTTTTCTGGATTGCGACCAGGGGCGGTACTACCCTCGCCCTGGCATTTCAAAATCCCCCCAGTGGAGGAATACTCTTCACGATAACATGCGTAGTTTGGTCGGTTTCCCGTTGATGCGAGTCCGGTTTCACATCCCACTACATCTTCATTGATGGTATAACTGAGCAATCCCCAATATTTTCTTTGAGTTGTGGCATCAGCACCGCCGGGTCCCGGGTCGGGATAACCAAGATCCGCCTGGGTAGCGGTGACTTGTGAAGCCACATTCGGATAGATATTGGCGGCAATCCCATCAAATTTATAATCCGCCGGGCACATGGCAGCTGCGAATTCCTTACTCATATGAGATTTAATTGTGTTTGCGTTTTCAACGGTAATGGCACGAACTCCCCAATCCCAATTGTGCTGATAGGTTATTCCCTGTGTCTTCGCGAGAGCTACCGGCCAAAGAAGCAATTCTCCGTTGGGATGCGCGGCTTCCGTTGTACCATCAAAAGCGACTAAACTGGGATCGCCGGCTCGAGCCAAACCATAATCATTGGCAGCCAACTGAAACCGTCCATTGTGATCTTGAGCAAACATTTGTCCGAGTTGTCCCATGGTGCGAGTATTGGAGAGGCATTTGGTCATTTTGGCCTGATCGCGGGCGCGCGAGAGCGAGGGGAGCAGGATCGAAATCAGGAGGGCAATAATGGCGATCACGACGAGGAGTTCAATGAGTGTGAAACCGCCCCGACGGCGATCGGTCGGATAGTGAACGGCGTGATCAGGATTCCCAACATGAGGTGATCTGTTCAGAGAACACATGATGATCTCCTTGGCCGACGGTGGGGGTATTATAAGGTGAACCCCGGCCGTTTGCATCTGTGAATTTCACCGACGAGAAACCGGCTCCACACGGAATTATTTATTACTACCGACTAATTACCATCCTTGCGTTAAAGAGATTATTCCAATTACCCCCCTCCCTCATCTCAGGGAGGGGTTGGGGGAGGGTCATAATCCCTTGTTTTCCCCTCACCCTACCCTCTCCCAAGATTTCTCGTCAAGGAGGTGAGGGTGATGCATAACTATCCATGGCTGATATTGTTACACCTTGATGTGTGTTTTGGGAACATGGAGGTGAACAATGGACAGCCATGGATG